>CAZDSN010000162.1:0-7777 GCA_964507675.1 uncultured Ardenticatenaceae bacterium
AGAGAGTTAAATTCTCTGGTTTACATAAAGTGAGCGAAATTAGAGTAGTGAAGAGCAGGATGTATCTTTGAGGTGACCTATGCAAACAGAGATCGAAGTCATGCGCGTTTCACGGGTGCCGCCGTTAGGTAAGCTGGTCGTCCAGATAGGGAACCGGCGGTACGAAAAATTGGAGGAATTGCCGGCAGGCGCCATGCAGCAGCGCGTTATGGCCGCCATCGGCGAGCTGATTGTCTTCGCCGGCGGGTATCAGGCTTTGGTAGACGCCGGATTGGCCCCGGCTATTTCCTCCATCGCGGCAGACGCAGCGGCAAATGCCGCGGCGAATGCCGGCAGCATGGCTGACACTCTCCTGGCAGAACGGCAAGTGGCTTTCCTCAACTCGCTGGAACAGAAAAAGGAAGAAACAGGAACGCCAACCCTGCCGCCAACGCCCCAACCACGCCGCTTTCCTCTATTGGGCCGGACTGCGCCGCCTCCCCCGCCAACAGCCACCACACCAGCCATGGACATTGCCGCCCAAATTAATATGATCCTCCAACGCCACCTGGAAGCCACCCCACAGTTGGCGGGGCGGCGGGTAAGGCTGGTGAGCGGCACCGCGGGAACGCTGCAAATTGATGTGGATGGACGCTATTACGAAAATCCGGGCCAGATTCCTGACAGCGACGTCCAGGCGCTCATCAAAAGAGCACTGCATGAGTGGGATAGGAAATAAGTCCGATCAGGGGGAAGGGAGCCACGAGAACACATTGCTTGCGTTGTCGCCCGCGTGGGCATAAAATGCTGCGCACGACGAACCGACAGCTGCCCAGCTTGTACATGAGCCTATGACAACGTGCCGGACGCCAAAGATACTTTAAACTAACAAAAGAAAAAGGGACGTACCATGATCCAGGATTGGTTGGGTATGTGGCGACGCGAGTTTGCTGGCTACAGCCGGGCGACGCTGCAAAAAGATGTGTTGGCGGGCATCACCGTGGCGGCTGTGGCTCTGCCATTGGCATTGGCCTTTGGGGTAGCTTCCGGAGCGGATGCCGCAGCGGGGTTGGTAACGGCTATTTTGGCCGGCATTATTATGGGACTTTTGGGCGGCGCGCCGTATCAGATTTCTGGTCCCACCGGAGCTATGTCGGCGGTGCTAATTGTTCTCGTCAGCCGCCATGGTTTACAAGGGATGTGGCTGGCAGGGCTGCTTGCCGGCATCATGCTCACGCTCCTGGGTATCTTCCGCTTAGGGCGTGTCGTCGCCCTCATCCCCGGTCCGGTCATCACCGGATTTACCAGCGGCATTGCCATTATCATCGCCCTGGGGCAGCTTGATAACTTCCTGGGTATCCAAACGCCAGCAGCGGAAAACGTTATCGAAAAGATGCGATATTACGCCGAACACGGCATCGCGCCCAATCTGGAGGCGATGGCATTGGGATTAGTGGTCATCATCGCGATGCTCGTCTGGCCCCGGTTCAAATTCGGCAAGCGCATTCCCGGCTCCCTGGTAGGCATCATTCTGGCAACGGTAATACTCCTGTTAACCAATTGGGAGGCACCGATCATTGGAGCTATTCCGCGCACCATCTTGTTAGAAAATCGCCTCACGTTCGGCCAGATACCCTGGTCAGAATTGAGCGATATCATTGTGCCGGCCATGTCTATTGCCGCCCTGGGGGCCATTGAAAGCCTGTTATGCGGGGCGGTGGCCGGAAATATGACCGGCATCCGTCTGAACAATAATCTGGAATTGATTGCTCAGGGCGTAGGCAACATTGTCACTCCTTTGTTTGGCGGCGTGCCGGCAACAGCGGCGATCGCCCGTACCAGCGTCAATATCAAAAGCGGCGGCGTGACGCGATTGTCGCCCATTCTGCACGGCGTCGTGCTGCTGCTGGCGGCGCTGCTGTTAACCAGCGTCATTGGGCGCGTGCCCCTGGCCGCTCTGGCGGGCGTGCTGTTGGTAACAGCCTGGCGCATGAACGAGTGGCACAGCATCCGCTTCTACTTCAGCCACCGCCTGAAACATGCTATTGTGGCCTTTGCCATTACCCTGGTAGCAACCGTTGTCCTGGATTTAACGCAAGCCATTTTAATTGGATTTGGCATCAGCACTCTCATCTTTATGGCCCAAATGAGTGAACTGAGAATCTCGCGCAAGCCAGTAGAAATGGAGCGATTAACCGATGCCGGCCAGCAGTTTACCCATCCCGGCCATAACATAGCCGTCTATTATCTGAGCGGGCCGCTCTTTTTTGCGGCAGCCCGCCGCTTGCTGGAGTTTGTGGAAAGCCACGACGAACCGGGAGCCACCCTGATCCTGTCCATTCGCGGCGTGCCGTTGATTGACGCCACCGGCGTGGATGTGGTTCGGGAACTGCTACATCGCCAGCGGCAAGGTAACGGGGATGTGCTGCTCACATCCATGGATGACCGGGTGCGGCTGCTGCTGGAACGGGCCGGGGTATTGGCAGAATTGGGCGCCGATCACGTCTTTTGGAGCGCAGACAAAGCAATTGCGTCCCTGGGGGCCGCGGCGCTGCCGGCAGACAGTGAAGCCATTACAACCGTCACCGAACCACCCATTATGGAGGCCATTATGCTGGCCCCCTTTGCCGAAAAGATGGAAAAGGCCAGCGACGTCCCGGCACGGGCAGCGACTCCACTCAACCAATCAGTGCATGAGGTCATGCGGGCGGAAGTGGCGACCGTTTCACCTGACACGCCGGCGATTGAAATTGTGACCCTGCTGCTGCAAAAAGGGTATCACAGTCTACCGGTAGTAGCTGAAAATGGACGCCTCTTAGGTATCATTACGGACGGCGATTTGCTGCGACGGGCGGGTCTCAGCACCCGGTTAGATGGGTCTGAGGCGCTGTCAGCCGTGGATTGGCAACAAAAATTAGCCGCCTTGTCCGCACAGACAGTGACGGCGGCCAGCTTGATGACGGCGCCGGTGATCACGATTACGCCAACTGCGCCGTTGAGCCAGGCGGTACAGCAAATGGTGACCCATCATCTGAAACGGCTGCCTGTCGTCAATGAACAAGGCCGCCTGATAGGGTGGGTCAGCCGCGTAGACATTCTGCGCGCGCTTGAACATCGTCAGCCGATCAGCGACGAAAGACTGGAGATCGCGCCAGCCGGCCTGGAGCCAGCGGGCGCGGCTATTGCCGGCCTGATGTATCGAGACGTGCCTACGGTTTCATCGCAAGCTACGCTGGAAGAGATTTTGCAGGCCCTGGAGCGCGATCGCCGCCGCCGGGCCGTAGTGGTAGACAGCGACCGTCGCGTGGTAGGCATTATCAGCGATGGCGACTTGCTGCGGCGCACAAAGCAAACCACTCATGCGAGCTTGTTGGCGCGCCTGCGTGGGTTAGTTACGGGCCAGCCAACAGCCAGCGCACTAGCGGCGTTAGCCGCAACCGAGACAGCCGCCGAATTAATGACCACGCCCGTAATAACCATTGGGGTGGATGATACGCCCGTCGCCGCCTTGCACCTGATGATGCAGCATCAGATTAAAAGGCTGCCCGTGGTGGATCATGCTGGACGTCTGGTGGGTCTGCTGGGGCGAGACAGTTTGCTGCGCGGCTTTATGGGCGCAGAGAACGCAGCAGAAACAGAAACTCGCAACTGATTTTAGCAGCCCGCTACCCGTTCTGGGGGAGCCACAGTCCCAGACTTGATGAGACATCCTTGTTCGACTACTCGGACAGGGATGTCCAACTTTATGGATTTTCCCATGATGCTGCGCGCCGCCATTTCGGGGACGCCCGGCATGGGTGGAGCACACCACGATAGAGCCAATCTGTCGCCCGAACAGGGATGTTCGAGCGGCAAGACGGGACGTCGCTTTACAGGGATTTTCCCACACCGCTGAATTAATTGTGAATTGGTAGATGTCTAACGGGGAACGCCTATCGCTTCCTGGGTATTCAGTTCGTTGGCAACACACCCTTGAATGTGTTTTTTCTGGATTCAATGGTATATCGTGGCGGCTTTTGGAGCAGACAATTTAGCCAATTGTCCTACGGGGGGCAACCATTGAATGGTATTTTTCTGGATTCAATGGTATGTCGTGGCGGCTTTTGGAGCGGACAATTTAGCAAATTGTCCTACGGGGGCGACCTTTGACTCGTTGGGGGAATAGGACAAAAAATGAGTAACAGTTAAAACTTGAAATAAATATGTACATATTATTGACAATATATGAACAGTGGGTGTATAATGATTTTATCTTGACCAATACAGCAATTCTCATTACGCCGATTTTCCAACGAACCCTCACATTTAGATTTGCTGGCTAAAAATTGCCTGGCAAGAAGTTGAACTTCAGGGAAGAAGTTGAACTTCTGCGGAGACGCCACCTTCGGAAACGGGTCGGTGACGTACCGGGGCAAAGAAAGTAAGGAAGGAAACAGTGGAAACAAAAAAAATTATCGTTATAGGCAGTGGGTTCGGCGGGTTAGCCGCTGCTATACGGCTGGCAGCCCGAGGGCACCAGGTGACAATATTTGAGAAGCGAGACAAGTTAGGCGGTCGGGCTTATGTATATGAGCAAAACGGCTTCAAATTTGACGGCGGCCCCACAGTTATCACCGCTCCTTTTATGTTCGACGAAATTTGGGAAAGCGCTGGCAAAAACACCGCCGACTATTTCCAGATTACGCCCCTCGACCCGTTCTACCGTATTTTTGACCACCAGGGGCGCGGCTTCGACTATAACGGCGATCACGACTTTATCCTGAATCAGATTGACCAGTGGAACCCGGCAGACCGCGACGGTTACACCCGCTTCATTGAGACCACCAAAGATATTTTTGACACGGGCATGGCCTTAATTGACAAACCCTTCCTGCGCTTCAGCGATATGCTGAAGGTTGCGCCAGACCTGGTGCGGCTGCAATCTTACCGCAGCGTCTATGGGTACGTGTCCAAATTTATCCAAGACGACTTCCTGCGGCGCTGCTTCTCTTTCCACCCGCTGCTGATTGGCGGCAACCCGCTGGATGCCGCTTCGCTCTATGTGCTGATTCATTATCTGGAGCGGCAGTGGGGGGTGCATTACGCGATGGGCGGTACGGGAGCGATTGTCAACGGCATGGGCCGGCTGTTTGCCGAACTGGGTGGGGAAGTTGTGTTGAACGCAGAAGTGGAAGAGATTCTTATTGAAGGGAAGCAAGCGCGGGGCATCCGGTTGGCAGATGGGGAAGTGATCAAGGCGGATGTGGTTGTGTCTAACGCTGACGTGGCTTACACGTACCTGAACATGATTCCCGCCGCCTACCGCCGTAAGAACAGCGACCGCCGCATGCAAAAGATGAAGTACAGCATGTCGTTGTTCGTGATCTACTTTGGCACCAAGCGACGCTACACCGATGGCAAACTGGCGCACCACAACATCATTTTGAGCGAACGGTATAAGGGGCTGCTGCGGGACATTTTCGCCAACAAGGACCTGGCCGGGGATTTCTCGCTCTATCTGCATATGCCCACCCTCACCGACCCTACTATGGCTCCGCCAGGACATGAAGCGTTTTACGTGCTGTCGCCTGTGCCGCACCTGGGGGCAGACATTGACTGGGCAGTAACGGCTAAACCGTATCGGGACGCCATCATGCAGTTCCTGGAAGATAACTACTTGCCTGATTTGCAGGCGAATATCGTGGCTGAACAGATGATTGACCCCCGGCATTTCCAGCATACGCTGAACAGCCACCTGGGTTCAGCCTTCTCAGTGCAGCCTACGCTGACGCAATCTGCCTGGTTCCGTCCGCATAACAGGTCGGAAGATTTCGACAACCTGTACTTTGTGGGCGCGGGAACGCATCCAGGCGCGGGCATTCCTGGCGTGCTGGCTTCGGCCAAAATCGTAGATGAACTCATTGGCGGCCCCGTGCCCGTAGGCCGCCAGCAACCTGAATACCTGACTTACACAACGCGCGACCTGGTCATGGCCTGAGCGCCCTGGCTACATTAATACAGCCCTGGAGGAAGCAATGACACTCGCACACACAGCCTGGGAACACAACCTGCTATCGCTGGCGCAAAGTCAGGCAGACATCATGCCCACCCTCTCCCACCATCACGTCGCCAGAAGCGTCCAATTGGAGCGGGCCTATGACGCTTGCGAGGCATTAACAGGGCAGCACAGCCGCTCCTTCCACATGGCTTCGGGGCTGCTGCCGGCAGATAAACGGCGCGCCGTGCGCGCGCTGTATGCCTTTTGCCGCGTCAGCGACGACATTGTGGATCAGGGGGAAGGGGATGTGGCCGGCCAACTGGCCTTGTGGCGGCAGCAAGCGTTGGGCAGTCATGCGCACCCAGAGGATCCTGTTGTGTTGGCCTGGACGGACGCCCGCCTGCGCTACCACATCCCGCTGCATTACGCGCACCAACTGCTCGACGGCGTGGGCCGCGATCTGACGCAATCCTCCTACCAGACATTTGCCGACCTGGCGACCTACTGCTACAGTGTGGCTTCCACGGTAGGCTTGATGAGTATGCACATTATTGGATACAGCAGCAGCGCGGCTATTCCTTACGCCATCAAGTTGGGCGTGGCGCTGCAAATGACCAATATCCTGCGCGATGTGGCTCAGGATTTGCAGAATGGGCGCGTTTACCTGCCCCAGGAAGAGCTGGCAGCGTACGACCTGAGCCGGGCCGATCTGGCGGCAGGCCGGGTGACAGATGCCTGGCGCGCCTTCATGCAGTTCCAGATTAAGCGCAATCACCAGCTATACGAAGAAGCGTGGCCGGGAATTGCCATGTTGGACGCCAGTGGGCGGTTTGCCATTGGGGCGGCGGCGGAACTGTACCGCGGCATCCTGGCGGACATTGAAACCCATGACTACGATGTCTTCTCGCGCCGCGCCCATGTGAGCGGTTGGGGCAAAGTGCGCCGCCTGCCAGGCATCTGGCGGCGCAGCCAGCAAATTACACGGCCAGTCGCTTACGCCTGACACACCAACCTTGCCATTCTCACCGGTGAAAACCGCATCATCCTGACCCTGCCATACAATCATCGCTACTTCACTCTCACTCACCGACGCCACACTACTGCCTCATCCTGTTTTCATCACCGCCGCATTGCTGCACCATCCTCCTACACCGACACTCAATCACACCCTGTATGGCAGGGTCGGGGCCTTTTCTTATGGCTTTTGGGAGACACCTAAATCCCACAAAATTGTGAAGAATGTTTTTCTTATGAGTGATTACGACGCTGTTTTTATTGGCGCGGGGCATAATGCCCTCGTTTGCGCTGGTTATCTGGCTCAGGCTGGCTATCGCGTCTGCCTGTTGGAACGCCGCCCGGTGGTGGGCGGGGCGGTGGTCACGGAAGAGCACGTGCCCGGCTTCCACTTTGATTTGGGCGGCTCAGCCCACATCCTGATCAATCACACCCCCATTGTGACCGACTTGAACCTGACGGCATATGGACTGGACTATATTGACATTGATCCCTTGTTCTTTGCGCCTTATCCCGATGGCAGCCAGATCACCATCTGGAAAGACGTAGAACGCACCTGTGACAGCATTGCGGCTATCTCGCCTGAAGACGCGGAAAACTACGCCAGCTTTATGCAAACGTGGCAGCCGTTGGCAGAGGGGATGGTCGAAGCGTTTTTGCAGCAGCCCACGCCGCTGAATTTGTTCCGCAGCCTGGGTTTGCATAGCGGGCTGGGGCGGAACCATATGGATCGCCTCAGCGACATTTTACGCGGCTATGGGGCGCTGCTGCGGCAGAGCTTTGTGACGCCGCAGGTGCAGGCGCTCA
>CAZDSN010000163.1:0-7770 GCA_964507675.1 uncultured Ardenticatenaceae bacterium
CTCGTCTGCGCTTCATCTATAATGATGGCAGCAACTGTAACGCCTTCTCGTTGGGATCCTTCACGGGCGGCGCGGCAGTGTCCGGTTACCGGGCCTGTACAGATGGTTCTGGCGGGCGTGGCGTGTGGAGTGGTACGATCCTGTTGTCGCCCACCGGGGATTGGCCGGCAGCCAATGGGGAATTGTTAGAGTAATGGTGGTTGAGCCGGCATGGCGCGGCGTGCCGGCAATTATGCAGGACGTGACCGGACAGCCCGGTCACGTCCTGCACCAGGGATGAGTATGCTCAGTAAACTTTCGCAAATCACCTGGAGATGGCCACGGGCAGACGTCCGCGCCCGGCTGTCCGCAGCCCGCTGGCTGGTTGTGCCTTTTGCCGCCTTTGCCATCAGTCGTCTGGGCATCTTTCTGGCAGCCTACCTGGGGGCGCACCTGCTACCTGACAACGCTTCACCGCCGTTGTATCACCTGCGCCCACCAGACAACGTGCTAATGGACGTGTTCGGCAGTCGCTGGGACACAGGCTTCTACCTGAGCATCGCCACGGAAGGGTACAAGTACTGGGGCGTTCCTTTGCCATCGGTGGCTTTTTTTCCGCTGTATCCCTTGCTCATCAGGTTAACAGCGCCGCTGCTCGGCGGCGATGCCATGTTAGCCGGCATTGTAGTCAGTCATATAGCCCTGCTGCTGGCTGCCATTCTATTTTATCGCCTGGTGGGGGATGAATGGGGTCAGGATGTGGCGGCTCGAGCCGTCTGGTACCTGCTCATTTTCCCCACCGCCTTTTTCGGCAGTGCCGTTTATTCTGAGTCTTTGTTCTTGTTAACTACGATTGGAGCCTTCTATCTGGCGCGCAAAGGATATTGGAAAGGGGCGGCCCTATTGGCCATAGCCGTCACCCTCACCCGCCTGGTAGGGCTGATCATCATTCCCCTGCTTTTGGGGGAATGGTACCGGCAGTGGCGCCAGGGGCAGCGCCCCGGTTGGAAAGGACTGTTAGCGCCGGCGTTGGCGCCGCTGGGCATCGGCGCTTACATGATCTATTTGCAGCGCACTTTTGGCGACGCGCTGGCTTTTGTGCACGCCTCGGCGGCCTGGAACCGCGCGCCGCGGTCGCCGCTGGGAATGTTGGCGGAGTTGTGGCAGCAGCCGGGGGAGGGGTGGCTGCCGGCACTGCTGGCCGGGCACATTCACATGGACAACTGGATTGATTTTACCTTTATTGTCGCCTTCCTGGTCATCGCCTTTGTGCTGCTGGCAGACCAGCGCTGGAGCGAGGGTCTATTCGTGTTTCTGGGCATGCTCATTCCACTCAACTCCGGCCTGTGGATGAGCCAGCGTCGCTACGTCTGGGTCTTGTTTCCCGCCTTTATCTTGCTGGCGCGGTGGGGAAAACATGCCTGGGTAGATCGGGCCATCACAGCGCTGTTTTTAAGTAGTCTGGCGCTCTTCACGGCGCTGTTCGCCAACGGTTATTGGGTCGGCTAACGGTGGCATTGGCGGGCAAGATGCCCGCGCTGCCGCAAAAACATCTGCGTGACTTTTCCGAGAGTTAAACGACTATAGAGGTAACAGGCACTCTGTTAAATGGTTTACACAGGGGCGGTTTGAAACGCCCCGGCGCGGAAAGAAACTGTGCCGGCAGGTAATCCGGCAAATAATGGGCTGAATTCTGGTCATAAACTGGTATAATCGGGTGCTGAAAACGTATCATACTATGTTTAGACAGGAAGGCCCAGCCTGGTGCAAAACGAACACCTGTTGTTAGCCAGAGCGCGCGCATTAGATCAGGATGCTCTGGCCGAAATTCATGACACATACTACACGCCCCTTTTCCGGTACATTGCCATTCGGGTAAGTAATCGGGAAGTAGCGGAAGACCTGACCAGCGAGGTTTTTATTCGTCTGCTGACGGCGCTGCGCGACCACACAGCGCCGCAGAAGACGTTAAAAGGCTGGCTGTATGCGGTTGCTTCGCGGGTAGTTAGCGATCATCACCGGCAGCGGTATCGCCGCCCAGAAGTAGAGTTGACAGACACTTTCATGAGTGATAGCGAAGACCCTGGTGAAGTGGTAGACGCACAGCTCACCTGGGACAATCTTCAAGATGCTTTAACAGACCTGACTCCTGAACAACAAGACGTCCTGGCGCTTCGTTTTGGTCAAGGCTTACCCATTCAAGAGGTAGCTGAGTTAATTGACAAAAGCGAAGGAGCCGTCAAACAACTCCAGGCGCGGGCGGTGTCCGCTCTGGCTCGTAAGTTAGGGCGAAGCAGCGGACAGGGGCAAGGTAAATCGAAATGAACGGCGCTTTAGAACAGAAGCTAATTGAATGTCTGGACGCTCTGGACCATGGCCGGCCGGTTGACCAGATCCTGGCCAGGTATCCCGACGATGCCGCGGCGCTGCGCCCGATGCTGGAGACGGCTGTGCAACTGAGACAGCTAAAGGCGGCGCCTTCTACGGCTGCCAAGAATGCGTCCAGGCAGGCCTTTTTAGCGCAGGCAGCGGCGCTGCAATCAGCGCCCAGGCCAACCTTGTGGGCCGGCCAGTTGTGGCATCGCCTGTGGCGCGGATTGGTTCCCGTTATGGGGGTAGCCACGGCCTTGCTGCTTGGCGTCTTGCTATTAGCCAACGCAGCCATACCAGGTGAGCCTCTTTATGGCGTCAAACTGCAGCTTGAGGATTGGCGGTTATCGCTGGCCCGCGATCCGGAGACGATTCAAGCGCTGACTACAGAATGGGAAGCGCGGCGGCTGGCAGAAGTCCAACAGTTATTGGCAGCAGATTTGCAGGCGGATGTGGTGTTTGGCGACGATATTGCCAGCATTGCCACTGATCATTGGATGCTCAAAAACGGCATCCGCCTCAATATCACCGGCCAGACCGTCATTGTAGGCAAGCCGGAAATAGGTGTCTACCTCCATATTGAGGGACGCACCGTGAACGGCGCAGTAGAGGCCGGGTTGATACACGTTGGCGAGCATCATTCAGACTTGCTCGACGCAACGCCTGTGCCGGCAACTGAAACTCCCACACCCACCACAGAAGAAAAGCCTGACCCGACCATCACCCTGACGCCTACTCCTATCATTTCCCCTTCTCCAACTGTCACGCCCTCGCCCACCACCCCCACGGCTACCAGCACGCTTGAGGGTGAAGAATCAAGCTCCTCCGCTGTGCAAGATGATGGCTCCATTGACAGTCATAATAATGGGGACGACAACAGCGGGCCAGGCAGTGGCGATGATACCAATGGGGGAGATGACAACAGCGGATCAGACAGCGGCGACGACGAGGACGACGGGGTTGACGATAACAGCGGATCGAGCAGTGGCGATGAAGATGACAACGGGGACGATGACAACAGCGGCTCAGGCAGCAGCGACGACGATGACAACGGGGACGATGACAACAGCGGATCGAGCAGCGGCGACGATGATGACGGGGACGATGATAACAGCGGGTCAGGCAGCAGCGACGACGATGACAACGGGGACGATGATAACGGCGGGTCGGGCAGCGGTGACGATGATGAGGGCGATGACAACGGTTGAGCTAATGGAGGAAGGCGCATCTAAAGATGCTCACCCCTCATTTCATGCTTGACTGGATCCTACCAAAGTTGGCTACAATTTAGATCATCACAGGCCGTCAGCGACCGCTGCAACATGGGCAGCCAGAGCCAGGTATACGCTTCGTTTACGCCGCCGCGGCAATATTCGGTAGCGATGTAGACGCCCATGGCTGCCGATAACCGGTAATCGTCGAATAACTGTTCCCAGGCGTACCCTTCAACCCCGTGCTGGCGCAAACAGTCATGGTAATGTTTGAGGACAGGCATCTCCAGACGCCGGCGCGTCTCTACTTCCCAGTCGAGCACCATGGCATAGGCCAGATCATAAACGCCCAGCCAGGTGGTGAGACTCCAATTAAATGGCTGCCGGTCAAGGATATAAATGGGACGATCCCCTTCACGCGGAACCAATATATTGTGCTCGCCAGCGTCGCCGTGAATCAAGGTAAAACCGTTGTCATCTGCGGTGCGCCGGATTATGGCTGCGGGATGTCGGGCGTAGAGGATATGGATCAGGTCCGGCCAGTGAGGCTGTAACTGCGCGGAGAAGCGGGGCAAAATGTGCCCTACGCCAGGTGCAGCGATGGCCACAAAACGTTGAATGTGCACAGCCGGGTGTATGGGCGCTCCCGCTATGGCCAGCCGCTGCCCACCCCACCAATGGGCGTGCATCACGGCCAGGCCTTCAGCCAGCGCCAGGCCATAAGCCAGTGTGGGCGCTTTTTCGAAGGCACTGGCGTGGGTTTCTGACAAATCGTCCAGCAGCAGGTGGTATCGCTGCTGCGCTTCGGAAAAGACGGCGTCGTAACAGCGGACGAGGGGGGCGTGAGGGATGCCGGCATAATCGCGCGTGTAATAAGTCACTTCGGAAGGGCCAAAGGACTCGTCATCTAAATCGGCATTCACTATCTTCAAAAACAGCCGCAGTGGACAGTCTCCCTGCGCTCCGTCCGTATAGCGCAGTTGGAGACGGGCATTCGTGGACCAATTCCCCCGCCCCGTATCCACGTCAAACGCCGCCACTTCCCCACCGGTCAATGCGCCGCTGGCGGTGAGAACCTCGGTCAACCAGGCCGTGGTGACCTGCTCCAGGCTGGTAATAACTTTATCGGGCATCCTGTTCCGGCTACGCCTTGCTGCTGTCCAATGTCCGCAGATCATTTTCTAACAGCCGCACAAATTCCTGGGTCAAGGCATCCAGCCGGGCGCAGGTTTCCGGGGCCAGCGCCCCCATCCGGCGCATCACGGCAGCGTGGTGCATTTTCTCCGCTTCCAGATATTTCTCGCGTCCTTTGCTGGTTAGCGACACCAACACCAGACGCCGATCTTGGGTGTCTCGCTCTGAACTAACCAATCCCTGATCCTCCAGGCGGCGTACCATGCGGGTGGCGTTGCTGCGAGAGCAAATAAGCAGATCCGCCAGATTGGTGATCGTCAGACTGCCATCCCCCTGGCTGCCCAGGTGCATCAACAGGTTAAATTGGGAAGTAGTCAGGTCGCTGTTCTGCAAGCCGCGCCGGTCGCCATCGTCGAGAAGGACGTGGATCTTCTGAAAACGATTATAAAGGTCTAGGTACTGGTTTGGGGTAGACATAGGTGGAATCTCAAGGGGAGGGACAAACAGGATTGTTAACCAGTCAACATTGTACCTGTTCCCAAATTTTTCGACAAGCAACAGTTTTTATGCCGGCACAGTTCACTTTGGGGATCGAAAAACGCAGGCCTTTTCTGGCATCTTGGGTGGTGTGTTCCGCTATTCTGGCAAGAAGATTGTACATTGGCGGACGGCAATTTCGCAGCGCCCTACCTCCGTTTCATTCCACAGCACCCGAAACACCGTTTCTCCTGCATGTGCCGTCCAAAAGACAACCTCATCCTGGCTCAAGGGGGTGATCCGGGCGTTGTAGACGGAGCAAGACACAGGGCGTAGCCAGGCGGCGGCATTGTCGAACAATTCCAGGACGTTGCAACTGCCGGCATCCAGAAAAGCATAAAATTCCGCCCAGCGCCGCCCATCAAAGCGGTAATCGGTGGGAAAGCCATCGGCATCTAACAGCTCAAAAGCAGCGCGCCCGATTTCCAGCGGTTCGCCATCCACGTTCAGGACGTAGAAGCTGCCGGTATTATAAAACAACTGTAATTCGCGCCCGTTGGGATGAAGCACCGTCGGCGTCGCCGCGATGGGAAGGATCGTTGGCGGCGACGGTTCCGTAGACATCACGGTGACGGTCACAAAGGTAATGGCCGTTACCACTACGCTAGTCGGAATAATGACGGGTTCTGTGGTGGCGTCCAATGCCACAGGCGCAAGAGATGACGGCGGCGCGGTGGGGGTAGCCGCCAGCGTGGCGGTGGCCTTCGCTGCCGTGGAAACTGCATCATTGTTACGCAGTAAGGCAGCTACCAGTACGACAACCAGAGCAATCAGCAGCAAGCCGCCGCCCAAACGTTCCAGCAGCCAGCGCCGGTAGCGGCGCGCCTCCTGGGCGCGCTGCTCTTTCAGGCCGGAGACCAGCGTCCCACTGGCGCCTAAGTGCAGCGCCACCCGATCGGCCACCGTCGTGTGGGAGCGGGGCAGTCGCTCGGCGGACGGCGAGACCTCCGAAAGCACCAGTGGCGGCCACATCGTTGTGCCGGCAGGGGGGATAGCCTGACCGCCAAACAGAGCCTTGCCCAGGGCATCCATCAATTCTACCCCGGTGCGATACCGTTCGGCGGGCGCTTTGCGCAGCGCCTGCAGCAGCACCGCATCTACTTCGGGGCTCAGGCTGGGGTTTCGTTCTCGCGGCGGCGGCGGCGGCAGCGTCAGATGCTGCAAGGCCACCGCCGTGGGAGAGGGATCATCGAAGGGCAAAGAACCGGTCAGGATTTCATACAGAATCACCGCCAGCGAATACAAATCAGACTGGGGCACAGCATTGGCCGAACGCCGCGCCTGCTCGGGGGCCACGTAGTGCGGTGAACCGAACACCTCCCCCTGCGACCCCTGCTCCACATCCATGGCCAGCCCAAAATCCGCCAGCAAAATACGACCGTCACGCGCCACCATAATGTTCGATGGCTTCACGTCGCGGTGGATGACGCCTTTGCGATGAGCGTAATCCAGGGCGCTGGCTACGGCATAGCCAATGCGCATCACGTCTTCGTAGGGCATAGTCTCCCCATCGGCGCGATATTGATCTAACAGATCGCTCAGGTCGAGGCCATCCACGTACTCCATGACGTAATAGTAAAGTCCATCCTGATCGTCAGCGTAGAAAACCTGCGTGATATGCGCGTGCCGCCAGGTCGCCACGGCCTGCGCCTCCTGTAAGAATCGCTGTGCATAATGAGGCCGCCCCCGATAACGGGCGTCAATGACTTTGATGGCCACCGGACGCTGTAACTTGACGTCCCAGCCGTAATAAACCACCCCCATGCCGCCGCGTCCCAGGACTCGCTCTATGCGAAAATTCGCCAGTTGGCGGCCAATCAATGAATCATCTGCGGTCATGAATACTGCTCCAGATGGTTTCAGGCGGCTGCCGGCAGCCGCCGCGCCCAGGCACGCCAGAGGATCATCAGCGCCACAATTCCCAGGGACACGGCGGTGGCTACAGGCAAAGCAACGCTGCCAACGGCGAAAGTGCGGCTGTCCAGGCGCACAAACTCCAACAAAATTCGGCCCACGGCATAAAAGACCAGATAGAGCGCCGTCAGGTCGCCCCCCCGTAAACGCGACCCCCAGCGGCGATACAAAAGATACAGGGTGGCAAAAGCCAGAAAATTCCACAGAGATTCATACAAAAAGGCGGGATGGAAACGGGCGCTGTCCGCATAGGCAGGCAGCCGGTAGGCAGGCTCAATCGTCACCGCCCAGGGCACATTGGTGGGGCGGCCGTAAAGTTCCTGGTTGAAGAAATTGCCCCAGCGCCCCACCCACTGCCCCAGGGCGACGCCAATACCGGCCAGATCGGTCCAGGGCAGAGCGCGAATGCGCTGGCGGCGGGTATAAATGAAGAGCCCCGCTGCCCCGCCTATCAGCCCACCATAGATGCCCAGACCGCCGTTGCGCAGGTTCAGCAACTGCATAGGGTTGCGGAAATAGTCCGCCGGAGAATGGATGCCTAGCGCGGCCATACTGGGGGATGGGGTCAGAACATGATAGAGGCGCGCGCCCACGATGGCCAGCACGGTAGACCAGAGAATGCCAT
>CAZDSN010000164.1:0-7748 GCA_964507675.1 uncultured Ardenticatenaceae bacterium
CCCAGGGAGCGGACGACCGGGTGGACGTTATCCCGCTGCGGGCGGCAAACGACACGGAACTGGAGGCAATCAGCGCGGCGCGGCGGCTGGCGTTAAACCCGGCAGAGATGCAGGCCATTCGCGCCTATTTCCTGGCAGAAGGGCGCGACCCAACGGACGTGGAATTGGAGATGTTGGCGCAGACGTGGAGCGAACATTGCCAGCACAAAACGTTTAAGGCCATCATTGATTACATGGGACCGCCGCCCGGCGCGCCGGCAGACGCTGCCCCTGTGCCCCAGCGGATAGCAGGGCTGTTAGACACGTACATCCGGCGAGCGACAGAAGTGGTGCATAAACCATGGGTGCGGTCGGCATTTGTGGATAATGCCGGCATCATCGCCTTCACAGACAGCCACGACCTGGCCTTCAAAGTCGAAACCCACAACCACCCCAGCGCTCTGGAACCGTTTGGCGGGGCTAATACCGGCGTCGGCGGTGTGGTGCGGGACATATTGGGCGTTAGCGCCCGTCCGATCGCCAATACGGATGTTCTCTGTTTTGGTCCGCCTGAGCTGCCGCCTGACAGCCTGCCGGCAGGCGTGCTGCATCCACGCCGTATCGCTGCCGGCGTCATCCATGGCATCGAAGATTATGGGAATAAAATGGGCATTCCCACCGTCAATGGCGCTGTCGTTTACCACGCTGGTTACACAGCGAACCCATTGGTTTACTGCGGCTGCCTGGGGGTGCTACCGCGCGGATCGCATCGCACGGCGGTTCAGGCTGGCGACCTGATCATTGCTATTGGCGGGCGCACGGGGCGGGACGGCCTGCGGGGGGCGACTTTCTCCAGCATGGAAATGGATGTAGCCACGAGTGAAATTGCCGGCACATCCGTGCAAATTGGTCACCCTCTTCAAGAAAAACAGGTGCAGGAAGTTGTCTTGCGTGCCCGCGATGAAGGCTTGTACAACGCCATTACCGACTGTGGCGCAGGCGGTTTCTCCTCTGCCGTGGGCGAAATGGGCGAAAAAGTGGGCGCGCGCGTGCAGCTAGAGGCCGTTACCCTCAAATATCCGGGGCTGCGCCCGTGGGAAATCTGGCTCAGCGAAGCGCAAGAACGAATGGTGCTGGCTGTGCCCCCATCCCACTGGGCGCGCTTGCAGCAAATTTGCGCCGGACAAAACGTAGAAGCCATCTGCCTGGGCGAATTTGAACCGACCGGGCGGTTGCGCCTTTCTTACGGGGAGCAGCCAGTGGGTGACATCTCCATGGCTTTTCTGCATGATGGGTTGCCGCAGCGGGTTATGCCGGCCGTATGGCCTCCGCCAAACAACCATCCCCATCTTCATTCCCCGGCATCCGCGCCGCAGACTCTGTCTACGATTTTGCTGGCGTTGCTGGCGCATCCCGACATTCGCAGCAAAGAGGACATTCTACGCCGCTACGATCATGAAGTACAGGGCGGCGCAGCCGTGAAGCCACTGGTGGGCAGCGGCAGCGCCGGGCCAGGCAATGCCGCCGTCCTGGTACCACAGCCCATACAGGAATTAGCAGGCGATGGCGACCTGCCAGGGGTAGTTCTGGGGAATGGCCTTCGCCCCGGCTACAGCCAGCAAGACCCGTATTTGATGGCCTGGGCAGCGGTAGACGAGGCGCTGCGTAATGTGGTGGCCGTGGGCGCGGACCCGGATCAGGTCGCTATTCTGGATAATTTCTGCTGGGGCAACCCCAATCTACCCGACCGGTTGGGCGCGCTGGTGCGTTGCGCCCAGGGTTGTTATGATGCGGCAGTCGCCTATGGTGCGCCCTTTATTTCCGGCAAAGACAGTCTGAACAACGAATACACGGGGGCAGACGGCCAGAAACAGGCGATTCCAGGTACGCTGCTGGTCTCGGCGTTGGGGATTGTGCCCAACATAAACCAGACCACCACCATGGACTTGAAGAATGCCGGCAATTTGCTATATATCGTGGGCGACACGCGGGCGGAAATCGGCGGCGGGCATTATGCTCTGCTAGGTGGTCAGGGAAACCTATCTGGCGAACAACTTTCATCCTTGCCACAGCCCGTCCCCCATGCCCTGGCGCGGCTGCGTGCTGTCCATCAGGCGATACGGACCGGCCTGGTGCAGGCGTGCCATGATTGTTCGGAGGGTGGGGTGGCGGTAACGCTGGCGGAGATGTCCCTGGCCGGGCAGTTAGGCATCGAGGTAGATGTCGCTAAAGTGATAACGTCCAACCTCACGCCGGTAGATGCACTTTTTGCTGAGTCACTCACCCGCTTTGTATTGGAAGTGTGCCCGCAAGATGCGGTAGCGCTCACCAGTCTGCTGGCGGACATTCCCCATGCCCTTATAGGCGTGGTAACGGAAACGTCTCAGTTTGTTATCCACCAAAATACAACCCCACTTATCCATCTGCCAGTAGCGGCTCTGGGGCAGGCGTGGGCAGGAAAGACCCTTCACAGTAGCCGCTCCCCCCATGCCTATCGCCCGGCACAGGTTATGCAGCGTGTCGCCCTAAGCCGCGCGCCGCAAGTGTTGATCCTGCACGCGAATGGCACGAATCGAGATCGGGATGCGGCGCTGGCCTGCCGGCTGGCGGGTGGGGAACCAGAGATCGTCCACGTTAACCAGTTATTGGCTGGCGAACGCCGGTTGGATGATTATCATATGTTGGTGATTCCTGGCGGCTTTTCTTACGGCGATGACCTGGGCGCGGGTGTGCTGTGGTCGCTAGATTTACGCTACGGCCTGGGCGAGCAACTGGGTCGTTTTGTAGACAGCGGGCGGCCGGTGCTGGGCATTTGTAATGGTTTCCAGGCGCTGGTCAAGGCAGAACTGTTGCCGGGCAATGCTACGGGTGGACGCGATATTACCCTGACCCTGAACGAACCGGCCCATTTCGAGTGTCGTTGGGTATATTTACGAGCCAATCCTGCTTGCGTTAATGTGTTTACGCAAGGGATAGAGGATCTGGTTTATTGTCCCGTTGCCCATGGCGAAGGGAGGCTGGCCGTGCGGGATGACAGTGTGATAGATCATCTGACAGCACAGAATCTGGCGGCGCTGCATTATGTGGATGAGTATGGCCGCCTGGCTGGCTATCCGTACAATCCTAATGGGTCAGTGGCCGGGATTGCCGGGTTGAGCAATCCGGCAGGTAATGTTCTTGGCCTGATGCCCCATCCAGAGAATCATGTTTTTCCCTGGCAGCACCCCTGCCGGCATCGGGAGGAGGGGGGGATGTCAGGTTTGCGCCTCTTTGAAAACGGCATCAAAGCAGCTTAAAGGGTAAAGAAGAATCCCTTTGTAATGGGGTAAAGTTTTTTCCCACACTCAGCGCGGGCATCGCCGGGTAGATTGCCCTGGCAGCAAGCGCCAGATGGTGGACCGGTGGCGCATGGAAGGCCAATAGGCGTCCTCGTCAGGCGTGTGGTTGTAGTGGCGGACAGCCTGGCTTCCCTGGCTAAAGAATCGCTGGCGGCTTCGATTTCGCCTGATCCCGGACCCTGTCTTGTCGTTCCCCGTTATCCCTTCATGCAACAGGACTGCAAGCTGCCGGTTGAGGCGGCGTCGTTGCCCCGGCGCTCGCTGCGCGTGGGGGCCACTGTAGCTGTTAGGTAGCTGCCAGGCCAGGTAGGTCTGTCCAGCCTGTCCCACTTTGCCGCGACGATCGGTAAAGTGAAACAGGGCGTGACCATGCTGGCTGGCGCGTGCTTGCTCTTCTGTCGGGGTAGGGGGGGCTCCCACCGCGATGTTGATCTGCCGTTGGATGCCGGCAGTTTTTTCGTAACGACGTTGGGTATGTCGAGTGACCAGGCTTAATTTTTCCAGCGTGATGCGGGCAATCGGGGCAGCCTGCGCCCGCCCGCTGCGGGTGGTCTTCACACGGCTGCTGTGAAAGCTGGCGTAAAAGTGGGCGCGGACGGCGCCGATTTTCTGGCGCAGATGGTGCGCAGGCAGCAAAACAGCGGGCGTCGCCAGCGCCGAAACGCCCAGCGCTGCCGCCGCGTTCGGCACAGAGCGCAGCCAGATGCGTTCACGCTGTCGCTGCCAGAAAATGCCATCCCCTTGCGCCAACAGATTGCGAAGTTGTCGCCAGCCGCACACGCGCCACGGGGCCGTGGGCGTCGTAAGCTGTTGGCGGGCTTCTGCCAGGGACAGCCATCCTCGTCCCTCCTGATCCAGATGACGCAGCAGCAGCCAGATGCGGCCCGAGGCTGCGTGCCCCTGCCGGAGCATCGCCAGAGCCAGGTCTGGATAGAGGGTGATATGTGCTTCTTTGGTGTCGTTGTCGGGGGGAGAATATGCCGGCAATAGCAAGGGGCGTTGCTGGAGCGCCGGCTGCGCCGCTGGCTGCTGCGCCGCATACGGCAAGCAATTTTTTTGGAGGTGCTGTGTGACCGGTTGGCTGTGCCAGCCTAAATGGCGTGGCAGTGTGGGCAGAATGGGGGAGAATGCCGGCAGATCATCTGCACCAACCCGCCGTCCTTGTTCGTCCGTCTGCGACGGTAGCCCAACCGCTGCCCGCTGCTGCCGGCTTTGCTGGCGCAAGACCAACAAACGTTGTTGGGCCGCCCGCAGCGCAGAAGCTATATCAGTTTGGCGGTTCTCTTCCGTCACCGTATTTCCCCACAAGTAAAGGCATAGCTTGCCGGCAGCGGGTATGTTTCACCTGGTATAGGGTGGACAGGCTGCCCACGCTAAACACACCTCGAAAACTGAGATGCTCTTCCAGCAGCGAAATCATTGACACCGACACTGGCGTGTGTTATGCTCTTTACTTGGTAGAGCAAACTTTGTGGAGGCGCAAAAAACCCCCATCCCCTTACCGGGTACCCTTGTTGAATACGTTTGCCAGCGGCTTCAACCAAGATGTATAAGTTTGCTGCAATTTCCGCCAGGCCAAGCGAGCCCCCGCTTGGCCTTTTGTTTATACAGTCTATCTCACCCAATTCGTTATCCATTTGGATGAAATTGACCAGCCCATGTTGTAAAATTGTCCAGGATGGAACAATAAGGGCCTGACTCGACAAACCTACCACTGAAGTGAGATGCCCCCTCACACTCAATGGTCACCGCGTTCACATTTTGTGTCTGGAACCTGACTTTTCTCCAGGTAAAAACCCTATGGAGGTTAAGACGGGCGTGAAATAAAGTATGTGAGCCGCAACTCAAAACAGTGTAACAGAGATAAAAACCATTGTCAACAAATCTATAGGCTATAGATTGAAAAAAAAGACATCTTTTTGCCATACATCCTGAAGAAACACCAAACTGTTGTGGATAGAATGTGGATAACCTGTGGGTTTTGGGTTATAAATGGAGGCGGGATCGTGAGTTTAGGTCTCCCTTGACAATCATTCTCACTCTTAATAGGATATGTCTATGAGCGCTGATATTTTCCCAATGCTTGAAATTGACCAATTCTTTCAGCCGAAATGGGAGGCCCTGGGCTTAGTGGTGCCTCCCTTCAGCATTGAAGCCGATCCTCGTTTTATGTACCTGTCTACCGAGACCAAGCGTGCCCTGTCGAAGGTCAGCTATATGGTAGAGGCGGGTCAGGGCGCTTCCATCATTATTGGCGAAGTTGGAACGGGTAAGACCACACTCGCTTCGTGGTTTCACAGTCGCTATGCGCGCCGGCCGGACTTTGTCGCGGCCAAAGTGGATGAACCTCCCAAGCGCAGTGGGCTGCTTTTGTTGAGGCGGATTGCTTCCGAATTTGGGCTGCGCACGCGGCGGGCCACAGAAGATCAGCTTAACGAGTTTCGCGCTTATCTGGTGGAGCAAACGGCCAAGGGTGTGCTGCCCCTGATTATTATTGACGAGGCGCATGAATTAGGGGCGGAACAGTTTACAGAACTACGACGGCTGCTGAATTTCCGCGACCCTCGCGGAGGGAAGGCGTACCAGCTTGTGCTGCTGGGGCGGCCGGAACTGGACATTAATCTGCGCTCGGTGCCAGACTTCAATGATCGGGTAGCCACGCGCTCTTCGCTTGATCCATTGCCTCCCGAAGACACCAAGGCCCTAATCGAATATCGCCTGTTCGCGGCAGGGCGCAGTCCCAGCCAAGGCACCTTGTTTACCGATGATGCCGCCCTGTTGATCTGGAAGACGACCCGCGGCTATCCGCGCAGTATCTGTTTGCTTTGTCTGCATTTGTGCCTGGAGCTCCTGGCGCATAGCAAGGGGAGTCTAATTGACGAAGCATTCGTCAATGCATTTCTGGACAAATACCAGAACTACCGTCAGTTAGAGGAAAATAGTTAGTGGAACCCAAGAAAAGCACCATTGCTGCGCTCTTGCGGGAAAAGCCCAAGCGTGGCCGCCCGCCTCACCGTATTAGCCGGCAAAATGTCTACGTGGCTTTAACGGAAGAGGAAAAGGTGGACATGTATGAGCTGGCAGAGGCATTGCCGCCAGGGCTAAAGCGAGCAGATATTCCCGACCTGGCCATTGGTTTGTTGGCCTTGCGCCTGGAACATATACGCCGCCATGTGGCTGATCGCGATCGGGAAATGCCCGAAGGGATTACTGACATGGAGTCGTTGTACCTGTTGTGGGATTTACCGCTGCCGGCAGATGACGAAGACCGGAAATGGACTTCGCTACGCGTGTCGCCACAGCAGGCGATCGAACTGGGACGAGTGCATGGCGTGTTGCACGCTTTGTTTGGCGCCAATCGCAGCCAGGTCTATATCCTGGGTCTGGCTCTGTTTCGCCAGGCTATTGTGAATGAGTTGGCGGCGCAGTCCTACCACTCCATGTCTGAACTGCAAGATTTGATGGAGTCTATTTTTTTGTGAGCTACTCATAAAAAAAAGAAAGAGATTGGGTCAAGTCCCCCCTATATTCTTTGACAAACAACCACAAAATAAAGGCTAAACAACGACATATATGCCATATATGGTGGTTATACAAGGTGTTTTGGGGGTGTTTATAGGCTATATTTGCTTTTCAATGTGAGCGAGTGCGGCGTGAAAGTGCCGGCAGCGAATTGTTTTGCTGCGCTGGCGTTTTTGGGGATAGTCCCGGTGGGTTCCCCTCTGCGGGTTTTCGCTGTTCCCGAAGCTGGTTCTGACGAAATTCAGCAAACCGGCAGCAAAAGGGTTGACAACGGAAAAAGTGGTTGTATAATGCTCTTTTGCTGGTGGTGACCAGCGACACACTTGAACAGTCAAAAATAGCACAAAGTAGTAGCGAAAACTTAATCTATAGCCAATAGATATTCTCTTCAAGAATCCTATGGGCGGTAGTTAAAGTGTTCGCGAAAAATTTCACCAAGAAACTACTTGACATACGGCGAGAGTTGTGTTACCATAAATTTCTCGCAAGAACCTTAACAGTTGAAGAGCGATAGAAACAAGAAAATTGCCTGGGCTCTGAGTAAATCTAAAAAATGTAGTCCGTAATTTTTACGGATAAAAACTTTCCTAAATTCTAATGGAGAGTTTGATCCTGGCTCAGGATGAACGCTAGCGGTGTGCCTAATGCATGCAAGTCGAACGGGATCCTTGTTTACAAGGTGAGAGTGGCGAACGGGTGAGTAACACGTTGGTGACCTGCCCCAGAGAGGGGGATAACTGTCGGAAACGATGGCTAATACCCCAGATGTTATTGTGCTTAGAAAGCAATAACTAAAGCTCCGGTGCTCTGGGAGGGGCCTGCGTCCCATCAGCTAGTTGGTAGGGTAATGGCCTACCAAGGCATAGACGGGTAGGGGGCGTGAGAGCGTGACCCCCCACACTGGTACTG
>CAZDSN010000165.1:0-7711 GCA_964507675.1 uncultured Ardenticatenaceae bacterium
GGCGGGATTACCTCATTATTTTCTCAATGTCCAACTTGCCGGCATTTTCCGCCCCAAGAGTGAAATATACTCCTGCCAAGAGCATATTGTGTCGTTTAGTTGCCTGGAATACAATCCTGTCCTGTAATACTTTTTTGTAATCGTAAGGGTTTCTGTATGACTACTGTGTTTTGGAGTTTAGATGCCAGGCACTTCCCAAGTGTCTGGCATCCTGGCTGATTTATTTGCAAGTAAGCTCTAAGGAGCGCATGATGCCGGAGAAAATAGAGCGGGTTCGAAACGTGCAGTACCTTAGGGTAATCGCGTTATTTCTGGTGGGCGGTGGGGTGATAGGCCTGGCGGCTTACGTTAGCTTTATCCCGCCGCATACCAGGACGATCATGAAGGTGGGCATGGTTGCCATAAGCCTGGCTGCCTGGTCAGGATTGGGCCGGAGCGAGCGCTTACGGCAGTACCGGCCGATCGCTCTCGGCTTTTTTGCTGTTTCGCTGGGTGTTTTGCTGGCGCAGTATGCCGGCAATATTCCCATAAAGCTTCTTGGATTTTCGACCAGTACTGTGCAGGGAGTGGCCATGGCCAAGTTCGGCGAAGCGCTGCCCATCGTATTGTCTATTCTGACGCTGCACTTCGCCAGTGGCGGCGATAGGGACGGGCTTTTTCTTCAAGGCGGCAACCTCAAGTTGGGGTTGGTTGCCGGCATCATCGGATTGGCGGCCTTTGTGGGCATTGGCCTCCTGCAGGCAATAGGCTCTGGCCTGAAATGGGCAACAGTCGCCGCCGCGCTGCCCTGGATATTGATTTTCATATTCTCAAATGCCTTCATGGAGGAATTGTGGTTCCGGGCGCTGTTCTTGAAAAAACTGGAGCCGCTGGTGGGGGCCAAAACCACGCTGATCATCACGTCACTTGTATTTGCCAGCATTCACATCAGCTCGACCTACATCATTGATATCCTGAGCTTTATGGCGGCTCTAATGGCTCTGGCGCTGCTTTGGGGGTGGCTCATGCGCAAATCGAACAGCATCTGGGGCCCGGTTCTGATCCATGCGGGGGCTGATGTCCTGGTCATACTGGGGTTTCTGGCAGGGGCCAATCTCTAGGTTCTGGCTATTTCCTGGAGAAACGCGCTGATGGCGGCGGCGGCGGCGGTGGGCTGAGCCAACAGCAGCATGTGGCCGGCATTGGGCAGGGTGACCAGGCGGGCGTTGGGGATTTCGGCGGCCAGGTATTGGCTGAATTTCAAGGGGGTGAGCGGGTCGGTGTCGCTGCCCAGCACCAGCGTAGGCAGGTTAATTTGTCCTAACTGCCCGCGCACGTCAAACGCATCGCACGCCTGGAAGTCCCCCAAAGTGACGGATGGGTCAACGGCCAATAGATTTTGTTTGCTTCGTTGTTTGATGGCCGGGGGGGTGTCTGGTCGCCAGTAGGCATTGGCTAATAAATCGGCGGTGACGGCGTAGTCGGCCAGGACGCCTTCCAGAATGGCGGGAGCGACGCGCAGACGCGCTCCCGTGCCCGCTAATACCAATCCCACGACACCTGGTGCAGCGTTGAGAGCCAACGTCATGGCTACAGCGCCGCCCATGGAGTGACCCAGGAGGACAACCTGGGATAGTTGCAGTTGGACTATAAAACGGGCAACGATTTGGGCGTAACCGGCAACGGTCTGGCAGCCGGGTGGGGCGGAACGGCCATGTCCGGGGAGATCAAGGGCATAGACAGTCGCGCCGGGCAGGCGGCGGATTTCTGCCGGCCAATCCAGATGCGTGCCGCCCGCGCCGTGAATGAGGATGAGGTGGAGAGGGGCGGCAGCGGGAATGGGGCGGTGCAAAGCGTAGTAGAAGCGATGGTCATCCAGGGTAATTGTGGGCATATCTTCCTCGCATAGCGGCGGGCAAGATGCCCGCGCCACATTGTAACTGTAACTGAAATGACATTTTTCGTCACGACGTTGTGTTTGCGGGGCCACTGGAATAGCCGATGCCGTAGGGGAAGCGTTGTTTGCTCCTTCTGCATCCCCCCCATACAATTTGCGGGAGAAGCTGGCCTGCGAATTTCGCGGGGCCCTATGCCAATCCGCTCAGGGCGACCAGAGGGCTTGCCGCAAAAACGAATCAGGATGGCGCAGATGATGCAGATTCGGCCCACGAAATTGGCGAAATTCTAAGCCCAGCCGTCCTGATGTGCCATACAGATTTTCAGAACGATTTTCAAAATCGTTTGAGGCTGAAAAATAAATGGACCGCCCAGGTTCAGTTTGAAGGGAGAAAAGGTATGAGCAAGTTTGTCATCGAAGGGGGTCGCCGTCTGCAAGGGAGTATTACGGCCAGCGGGAACAAGAATGCGGCGATTAAGCTGCTGCCGGCATGTTTGCTGACCGACGAGCCTGTGACCTTACATAACATTCCGAATATTGCCGACGTACAGGTGGCGCTGGCAATTTTGCGTGATTTAGGGGCCGAGGTGAGCAGCGTGGGGGCCAATAGCTGGCGCATTCACGCGGCGCAAGTGCGCAAGAGCGAGCTATCGCGGGCGTTGGCCGGCCAGTCGCGAGCGTCGTTTGTTTTTTCGGGGCCCATGCTGGCGCGATTGGGGACCGTTTCCTTGCCACTGCCTGGCGGCGATGTCATTGGCGGGCGACCTCTGGATACGCATATGCAGGGGCTGCAAGCTTTAGGCGTTGAGTTGGATTTACACCCAGGCGGGCTTTTCTCCTTGCATACCAATGGGCTGCATGGGGCAGGCTATTTGCTGCAAGAGCAGGCCAGCGTCACGGCTACGGAAAACACGTTGATGGCGGCGGTGTTGGCTAAGGGTGAGACGATTATTGACAATGCGGCTTCTGAGCCGCACGTGCAGGATTTGTGCCGTTTTTTGAACCAGTTGGGGGCGCAAATTGAGGGGATTGGTACCAACCGGCTACTGGTGCAGGGAGTAGACCGGCTGCATGGCGGAGAATACACCATTGGCCCTGACTTCATGGAGGTAGGCAGCTTCATTGGGGCGGCGGCGGTGACCGGGGGGGAGGTGCGTATCCGGCAGGCTGGCCCGCAGAATCTGCGCATGGTGCGGTTGGTGTATGCGCGGCTGGGGGTGGAATGGGAAGAGGATGGCGAGGATGTGATTGTGCCTGCCGGTCAGCGTTTAAGCGTGGAATCTGCTTTGGGCGGGCGGGTGCCGGAGATTAAGCCGATGCCGTGGCCCGGGTTTCCGCCTGATTTGATGAGCATAGCGGTGGTGATTGGCACGCAGTCTCAAGGCTCCGTTTTGCTGCACGATTGGATGTATGAGAGCCGCTTCTTTTTTGTGGATAAGCTGGTGTTCATGGGGGCGCGCATTGTGTTGTGCGATCCGCACCGGGTGCTGGTGCAGGGGCCGTCCCATTTGTATGCCAATCCAGCGGGTGTGACCAGCCCGGATATCCGCGCGGGCATGGCGATGGTGCTGGCGGCGCTGTGCGCGGAGGGAACGACGGTGATTCATAATATTCAGCAGATTGACCGGGGTTATGAGGGTATCGAAGGGAAATTGCAGGCGTTGGGGGCGAATATATGCCGGCAAGATGACTCGTCATAACGGCGCACCTGGAAGATGTCTGGCGATGGAGCGTTCAGGTGAAACGTTCGGCAAATTTGACCGTATGCCGGCAGCTTTGTTCCGGCTCAAACCATCACGCCGCAGTTGTATAAAGCCTTCACGTCGTTCGCGCCAGACCATCATTTTGATTTGACCACCCTTACAGCCTCAGGTATAATGAAATGCCGTTTGATGAAACGGTCGCTTTTGGCCGTCTGACAAGGGTAACTTTAGTGATTGATAGAACTCTACAGGGCGATATGCCCTTATTTTTTGGAGATGAGTAAGCCATGACGAAACGAACCTACCAACCCAAAATCCGCCGCCGCAAACGTGTTCATGGGTTTCGCGCACGGATGAGCGACCGTAGTGGGCAGAGTGTGCTGAAGCGCCGCCGCGCGCGTGGCCGCCGCACCCTGACGGTGAGCATGAATGAGCACGTCAAGCACGTCAATTGGAATGCCACGCGGGCTGTTAGCTATCGCAACGTCAAACGGTCCGGCGGCTAACTCTTAGCGCGAGGCGGCAGTTGCTCTGGCGGGAATGCAAAAACGTTATCATTTGCGGCAAACCCGTGACATTGAAAGAGTGCGGCAATCTGGCCAGAGCCGGCGCCATTCATTGGCTATCTTATTGTTTCAGGCGAATGATCAGGGGGTGAGCCGTTTTGGCTTTTCCGCCAGCCATCATGTGGGCAAGGCGGTGGTGCGGAACCGGGCCAGGCGGTTGCTGCGAGAAGCAGTGCGCCTGCATTTACATCAGATTCAGCCGGGCTGGGATTGTCTGATCATTGCTCGCCGCGATACGGCTGTGGCTTCTTTTGCGGAAGTGGAAGCGGCTATTTTGCAGTTGTTGGAGCGGGCGCACATACTACATTCAAGTGTTGTCTGAAGCGGCTATTTGTGGGGAAAAAGAAACCGGGTTTTTCCACTCGACATTGAGATGACAGTGTAAACGCCATTCACATGAAACAGCTTCTCCTTTGGCTTATTAAACTGTATCAAAACACGCTCTCGCGGGCGTTACCCCCCAGTTGCCGGTTTACGCCGTCCTGTTCTCATTATGGCTATGAAGCCATCCAGAAGTATGGGGCAATGAAAGGCGGTTATCTGGCTATCCGGCGTATTTTGCGCTGCCACCCTTTTAATCCTGGTGGCTACGACCCGGTGCCTTGACGGAGATTCCCTTTTGTACACAGAAAAACGGCTGATCAAACAGCCAGCAATTATTTTTTTCATCATTGCGGCGGTGGCTTTATCCGCCTGCAGTGGTTTGATCGCTAATGCGAACTGGCCGGGACTGTCCGTCAGGGACAACGTGGTCTACGTGGCTTACGGGCCGGGCGTGGCGGCGTTTGATATCGCCGAGGGCCAGGAACTGTGGGGCTTCCCGGCTGAACCGAATGCGCGTATTGGCTTCTACGCCGCGCCGTCGGTGGGAGAGGATCGCATTATTGTGGGCGATTATGGCGCGCCGGGCAGCTTTTTCTCTCCAGGGGTTGTCGTAACGGTTTATGCGCTGGACGCCGAGGACGATGGTACCCCGGACGTGCTGTGGTCCAGTGGCGCGCTGGCGCAGGATCGGATTGTGGCTGCACCGCTGCAAGTAGAGGACACGCTGTTTCTGGGTACGGCTGACAACTTTTTGTTGGCCGTTGATGCCACCAATGGGACAGAGTTATGGCGTTTTGAGGCGGAGCACAGTATTTGGGCGCAGCCTGTTTACAAAGATGGTGTCTTGTATGTCGTTTCGCTGGACAAGAAATTGTATGCTCTGAACGCAGAGACGGGCGCTTTGGAATGGGAACTGGCCTTTGGTGGATCCATCGCCAACAAACCATCTGTAGGCGCAGACCTGCTCTATCTGGGCACTTTTGACAACAAATTGCACGCCGTAGACGTGGCTACAGGCGCGGAGCGGTGGGCCGTGGACACGGGCGGCTGGGCGTGGTCTGGCCCGGCCCTGGCCGATGGCGTTGTTTACGCGGCAGACCTGGAAGGAAATCTGTACGCGCTGGATGCGGAAAGCGGCGCGGAGATCTGGAGCAAGAAAGAAACCGGCCTGGGCGAAGTGCAGGCATCGCCTGTGGTTATCAACGAGATGGTGATTTTTGCCGCTGCCGATACCAGCGGCGACGAGGAAACGCGGCAGGGTACGCTGCTGGCGCTGAATGCCCAGGATGGCAGCGAGATCTGGCGAGAACGGACGCCAGCGCGAATTTTTACTACACCGGTGGTGGCCAACGATGCGCTGGTGGTGGCGATGAACGCCTCTAATGGCCTGGTGTTTGTTTATGATCTGGAGAGTGGACGGCAGTTGGGAACGCCGCTTATGCCGGCAGCCGCTCCGCAGCAATAGACCCCAGCAAGGGACACGGACGAAATTTCCATGTGGGACACACTTATTATCAACCCTATGATCAACGCCTTGTTGTGGCTGTATGATTTTCTGGGTAACAACTTCTTCCTGGCCATTGCCGTTTTTACGATTGTGATCCGGCTGGCGACGCTGCCGACGCAGCTCCGGCAGCAGCGCGCTAGCATGAAGATGCAGGCGCTGCAACCCCAGATACAAGAGATCCAAAAGAAGTATCGAGACAATCCGCAAAAGATGCAGGAGGAGTTCAAGAAGATTGGTTACAATCCGGCGGAAAGCCTGGCCGGCTGTTTGCCGCTGCTGCTGCAAATGCCTATCTTGATAGGACTGTATCAGGCAATCTTAATTGTGCTTGGCTCCACGCCGCAGTCGCTGCTGGAATTATCGGGGCGCGCCTATGGCGCGATTGACCTGGCAGCCTTGCTGCCGATTACCAATAAGGTGGGCTGGCTTAATCTGGCGCAGCCAGATCCTTTGTTGATACTGCCGGCATTGGTCTTAATCAGTTCCTACTTCAGCCAAAAAGTTGTGACGCCGCCTACGGCGGCCAAAGACAAAAATAAGAGTAAAAAACAGCAAGAAGAGAATCCGATGGCCGGCGTGACGCAATCTATGCAGTACACGATGCCCATCATGTTTGGCGTGATGTCGCTGCAGTTTCCGGCGGGTCTTTCCATTTACTGGATTCTAACCAGCCTGATTGGGGTGGTGATGGGGTATTATGTGCGGAAACAAATGCCCGGCATCACCAGGCCGGTAAGCTTACCCGCTGGCGCGCCCACCGGCATCGGGAGTCCTCCGGAAGCTGTGTCCGCCGGTCAGGAAGCGTCTGCCGGCAAAGCGGTTCGTGTAGAACCGGCCCCGGCCCGCGCCAGCAGGAGCAGCAGCGCTCAGTCTAAACGCAAACGTCGTTCAGCTAAACGGTAGCAGGCGTGATTTTGGGAGTGAACTATGTCAGCGCAAAGTGGAATGATTGAGGTAACAGGGGCAGATGTGGAGGCAGCCGTTGCCCGCGGGCTGGCACAGCTCGGTGTGAGCCGCGAGAAGGTGACAATTGAGGTTTTAGATGAAGGCAGCCGGGGGTTGTTGGGATTAGGACGGCGGGATGCGGTAGTGCGGCTGCGTTTGCGGGAAGCAAAGGCGGCTGTGCCGCCGGCACAGCCGGCAGCACAGCCAGTGACGCCGGTGGCTCCCGCGCCACCCAAACAGCCACTGCCCAGGCCGGCAGAAAAAGCGCCGCCTCCGCCCCCTAAAGTGGAACCCACCCCGCCCCCGGCTCCCAAGGCAGCCCCCCTGCCAAAGCCGGTTCCTGCGGCGGCGGATGAAGGGGAAGAGGAACTGCCCGGCGACGAAGTGGAGACAGAGGGCCAGCGACAAGAAGAAGCAGAAGTGGCCGTTGAGGTGTGGCAGGCCATGCTGCAAAAATTACAAATTGAGGCAGAAATAGACGTGGCTGTGTCGGAGCCGGATGACGTGACGGGTCGTCAGGTTAATATCATTGAGCTGCATGGCCGGGACCTGAGCACCTTGATTGGGCCGCGAGGCGAGACGTTGGATGCGATGCAGTACGTTACACGACTGATGGCGGCGCACCAACTGAAGCGGCGGGTCAATTTTGTGGTGGATGTGGAAGGGTACCGCGACCGGCGCAGCCAGGCGCTGTCTCGTCTGGCGGAGCGTATGGCGCGTAAAGCCCTCAAGCGAGGGCGTCCGGTGACGCTAGAGCCAATGACGCCCAGCGAGCGGCGCGTGATTCACA
>CAZDSN010000166.1:0-7703 GCA_964507675.1 uncultured Ardenticatenaceae bacterium
TTACCAACAACCAAAACGCAAATTTGTTCAAACTGAGAATTACTTTCCAATACTCTTCTAACTCGTAAAACCACCCTACACTCGGTATAATGTGGCGTCAGCATTGGCGGCATACTGCTTCAATGACAGCTTGAAGAAAGGAAGCATCACTGTGGAAACTGTTTATCAGTACGTTGTTAGTACACCTGGGATTGCCGGCGGCAAGCCGCGTATCGTGGGCCACCGAATCACTGTTCAAAACATCGTCATCTGGCATGAGCAAATGGGATACAGCGTTGACGAAATTGCCACGCAATATGCCCTGACGTTATCTGAAATTTACGCCGCCCTGGCTTACTACTACGACCACAAAGAGTCAATTGACGAGTCAATAGCCCACGGCGAAGAATTTGCTGAAGCGCTGCGCCAGAAAACGCCTTCTTTGTTAGCTCAAAAATTGTATGAGCGGGCTGGTTAGGTATTATCTGGACGAGCATGTTCATCCCGCAGTTGCCGCCGGCCTGCGAATGCGTGGGGTTAACGTCTTAACGGCGCAAGCAGCAGGTATGCTTGGAGCCACAGATGAAGAACATCTCACTTTGGCGCTGCGCGAAGGGCGTGTTATTTTTACGCAAGATGATGACTTTCTTCGATTCAACGCCCGGGGTAAGGAACATGCAGGAATTGTCTATGCACGCCAACGAACGCATGTTGGTCACATTGTGCGGGGCCTGATGTTGGTTCATGAGGTTCTGTCAGCCGAAGAAATGAGAAATCGTCTGGAGTTTCTTTAAGTAAGCATCTGGGTAACTTCTCAATACTTCGGGGGAAACGCAGCCTGAGATTGTCGAAGGCCGTTGGTTTCGACAGGCTCAACCAACTTCGCCGCACTTTATTGAGAAGATACGCATCTAGTAAGGAATCGAGTATGGAAGAGCGGAAAATTCGTGTCTTGATTGCCAAGCCAGGCCTGGACGGCCATGATCGCGGCGCCAAAGTCATTGCTCGCGCCCTGCGCGATGCCGGCATGGAAGTCATCTACACCGGTCTGCGCCAGACGCCGCAAATGGTCGTCGAAGCCGCCTTGCAGGAGGACGTAGACGTGATTGGCCTGAGCATGTTATCCGGCGCGCACGTCACCCTGGTGCCCGCCATCATGGATTTAATGCGCCAGAACGACATGGCGGATGTCCCCGTTTATTTAGGCGGTATTATCCCCAACGATGATTGGCCGGTGATGCGCGAGCAGGGCGTTGCCGGCATTTTTGGCCCCGGCACCAGCACCGAAGAGATTGTCCAGACCATCCGGGAGCGCGTACTCGGTGAAGGATAATCAGATCAACGACGCCCTCATTGCCGGCCTGCGCCAGGGCAACCGCCGCGCCCTGGCCCGCGTCATCACCCTGGTAGAGCGCAGCCAGACCGGCGCCGAAGCCGCCGTGCGCGCCCTCTACACGGACACCGGGCGCGCCCACGTCATTGGCATCACTGGTTCCCCTGGTTCTGGCAAAAGCACGCTGGTCAACGAGCTGGCTAAGGCGTTTCGCGCCCGCCAAAACACCTACGGTCGCCCATTCCAGGTAGGCATTGTAGCCGTAGACCCCAGCAGCCCCTTTACCGGCGGCGCGCTGCTGGGCGACCGCGTGCGCATGCGCGATCTGGCGGGAGATGCCGGCATCTTCATTCGCAGCATGGCCACCCGCGGGCAGCTAGGCGGTCTGGCGGAAGCCACCGCCGCTGTGGTCAAAATATTAGACGCCGCTGGTTTTGACATCATCTTGATTGAAACCGTGGGCGCGGGCCAGGCAGAAGTGGATATTGCCGGCACTGCCCACACCGTCCTGGTCATTGAAGCCCCCGGCATGGGGGACGAAATCCAGACTATTAAAGCGGGCATTTTGGAAATCGCCGACATCCTGGTGGTGAACAAAGCCGACCGTCCCAGCAAAAACAGCACCGTCAAGGCGCTGCAAATGATGCTGCACCTTAACCCCACTGGCACGCGCGCTGGCTACGAAGTCCGCCACCATGGGCAGTTGATGGTTGTGCCTGAACACGAAAACGGCTCGCCAGCGGATGGCCGGCCGCGTTGGGAAACCGTCTTGTGCGAGACGGTGGCCACAGAAGGCGTGGGCATCTCTGCCCTCGTTGATCATATTCAGCAGCATCGCGCCTATTTACAGGAAAGCGGCGAATGGCATGTGCGCGAACAAGAGCGCAGCCGGCAAGAAGTTAACCAACTGCTGCAAGCCCGCTTTATGGCCCATCTGGCTGCCGTTGTGCCCGAATCGCAGCGTCAGGAACTGATAGCCGCCATCGCTGCCCGTGAAATTGACCCCTACGCCGCCGTTGCCCAACTAGTCGCCCGCATGGGCGTCTAACTGGAACAGGTGCGACGCACTTCTTAAGTGCGTTGCACCCCTGGTGACCCATGACCACACGTACCTACGGTGAAATCAAACTCTTAGCCGGCTCCGGTTGCCCTGAACTCGCCCGCCGCATTGCGGATTACCTGGGCTTACCCCTGGGCGCCTGGGATATTATCCAGTTCCCTAATAAAAACATCTGGATTCAGTTGAAAGAAAGCGTGCGCGGCCAGGATGTTTTTATTATTCAAAGCCATGCGCAACCCGTCCACACCAACATTATGGAGACGTTGATCGCCATTGATTGTGTGAACCGGGACAGCGCCGGCCGGATCACCCTCGTTTGCCCCTATCTGGCCTACTCCCAGAGCGACCAGAAAACGCTGCCCCGCGTGCCCATCACCGCCCGCCTGCTGGCAGACATGATTGAAGTTGCCGGCACTGACCGTTGGATGACGATTGACTTACATGCCGGCCAGATTCAAGGCTTCTACAAGATTCCGGGCGACCACCTGACAGCGCGCCATCTGCTGGTTGACTATTTGAAGACGAAGAACCTGGTAGACCCGGTTATTGTCACCACCGACCTGGGTTTTGCCAAAATGGGGCGCAAGTTTGCCGACATGCTGGATGCCTCCATCGCCTTTGTGGAGAAACGGCGCATTGCCGGCGATCTGATGGTGCGCGAAGCCCTGGGGCTGATTGGCGACGTTCAGGGTAAAGATGTGATCGTTGTAGATGACATTGTAGATACAGCCGGATCCATGGCCCAGGCTGTGCGGGTCGTCAAGGAGTACGGTGGTCGCCACGTTTATGTGGCCTTCACCCACCCCGTGTTGTCTGATCCGGCGGTTGAGCGCCTGCGCGACTTACCGGTGCAGGAGTACATCACGACCGACACAATCCCCATCCCTGCCCACAATCGCCTGCCCAATTTCACCATTTTGAGTGTGGCTAAACTACTGGGTGAAGTCATCCAACGCTCACACGAGGGGCGCAGCGTCGGTCAGCTATTTAACGAATAAGCGAGGCTGCCCGGCATCTTGCCCGCAAACAGCGCAGGCCAACAATTTAACGAGTAAGCGCTGCTTCTTCCCCTGGGGCGCATCATCCCTGCCGCAGACAGGAACGATACCCCCGTGATTAAACGCCAGGCTGCTCGCAACACGTTTTGAGGTAATACATGTTCAAGAAAATCATCAATAAAATTGTAGGCGATCCCCATATTCGCCTGATTAATAATATGAAGCCTGTTATAACTGCCGTTGAACAGTACGAGCAGATCTATCAGGCCCAAACGGATGACGAACTGCGACAACACACAGCCAGCTTCAAAGAACGGCTGGCGACGGGGGAGAGCCTGGACGGTATACTGCCCGAAGCATTCGCCCTGGTGCGGATAGCTTCTATTCGCGCCACCGGCATGCGCCATTACGATGTGCAGATCATTGGCGGCTATCTGCTGCATCAAGGCCAGGTCGTGGAAATGCGTACCGGCGAAGGCAAAACGCTGGTCGCCACATTGCCCCTCTATTTGAACGCCCTCTCCGGGCAGGGCGTGCATCTGGTAACCGTGAACGAATACCTGGCCCGCCGCGACGGCGGCTGGATGGGCAAGATTCTGCATTTGCTCGGCTTAAGCGTGGGTTGTATTGGCCCCCAAAACTTCTCCGCCCTCTACGATCCCGAATACGTATCCCCTGGCACGCAGTTGGAAGATGAACGCCTGGTGCACTGGCGACCCTGTACCCGCGCCGAAGCGTACGGAGCAGACGTCACCTATGGGATCAGCAGTGAGTTTGGTTTTGATTATTTGCGGGATAATCTGGTCTCGAATCCCCAGGATGTAGTGCAGCGCCAGCTTCATTACGCCGTGATTGACGAAGTAGACAACATCCTCATTGACGAAGCCCGCACCCCTTTGATTATCTCTGGACCATCTGGCACCAGCGGGCAGGAGTATGGCCGTTTTTCCCAATACGTGCGCGGCCTGCGACGAAATACGGCTGAAGAAGAGGAAGAACCCAATGGGGATTATAACCTTGACGAGAAGAGCCGGAGTATCACCCTGACGGAGCAGGGCATCGTCAAACTGGAAAGCCGGATACCGGAGATTGACACAGAGGCTGGCGACAGTCTCTACGATCCCCGCTTCTTTCAACTGACCTATTATGCGGATAATGCCTTAAAGGCGGAATACCTGTTTCATCGGGATCATGAATACGTGGTGCAGAACAATGAGGTCATTATCGTGGATGATTTCACCGGGCGCCTGATGCCCGGCCGGCGTTATTCCGACGGGCTGCACGAGGCCATTGAGGCCAAAGAAGGGGTGCAGGTGCAGCGGGAAAATGTCACGATTGCCACAATCACACTGCAAAATTATTTCCGTTTGTATGACAAACTGGGCGGCATGACCGGAACCGCGGCCACTGATGCGGAAGAGTTTGGTCAGATTTATGACCTGAGCGTGACGTCTTTGCCCACCAATGTGCAGTACGTTGTGGACACGAATGCTATGGGCCTGGTAGAGCAGAAGCGTAAGTTAGAAAACGCGGACGAGGTCTACTACGCCTACCCGCACCAGGCGGACGCCCCCGTTTTCTTCAAGCGTACCGATTTCCCCGATCAAGTGTATGGTACGGCAGACGCCAAAGACCAGGCCATCCTTGCCGAGATTAAACATTTTTATGAGATGGGGCGGCCTATTCTGGTTGGTACCACCTCGGTTGAACATTCAGAAGTGATTGACCGTTATCTACGCCAGGAAGGGATTCAGCACAATGTCCTGAACGCCAAGCGTAACCAATCTGAAGCCCTGGTGGTGGCCCAGGCCGGGCGAAAACAGGCGGTCACCATTTCCACAAACATGGCTGGCCGCGGTACAGACATTTTATTGGGCGGCAACCCTGAAGGGCTGGCAGCAGAGACGCTGGAAGAGGAACTGTTCGACCGGGTATTGATGACGCAGTTGGCGGTGCGCTGGCTGACTGAGGGAGAGGAAGCTGCGCGAACCTATGCGCATAAGCATCCCAAACTGCACCCTTCACTTCTGGACGAGCTAATGAAGGCCAAGGAGGCCTTCGATAGCGCCCTGGCTGAAATTGAAGAGGTTCAGGTGGTAGGTTACCTGGCGCGCGCGCTGCGCGACCAATACAGCGTTGATTTTAACCAGGCTCTGAATGTGCTGCGTCTGGTGCGCACCAACCAGACTCGCCAGGCGCGCGAACTGCTGGACGGTTTGGACAAAGATGTAGCCATGGTGGATGACGCCATTCGCCTGACCGACCTCTATACCCGCTATCAGACGGCAGCCAGGGAGCCGCAGGCGCAGGCGCAGTTCCTGGCTGAATACGTCTTTGAGCAGCATTATAATGGCCGGGCGGCGCTGATCCGCGCTGTGTTGAGCGATGATCTGGCCTATGCCCAAAAGGTGGCCCAAGAAGTGCCCGGTTTGTCGCCTGACCTGATCACCCGCATTCAACAAATTAAAGGGTTGGCTGACAAAGAACGCCAGGAAGTGTGGCAGTTGGGTGGCTTGCACGTGATTGGCTCTGAGCGGCACGAATCCCGCCGTATTGATAACCAGCTTCGCGGGCGCGCCGCGCGTCAGGGCGACCCTGGCAGCTCTCGCTTTTTCTTATCATTGGAAGATGACCTGATGCGGCGGTTCGGCGGCGAGCGCCTGAAGAACTTCATGTCCCGCACTAACATTCCCGACGATATGCCCATTGAGAGCGGGATGCTGGATCGGCTGATTGAAAGCTCTCAGGAACGCATTGAAGGATATAACTTTGATATTCGGAAGAACGTGGTCGAATACGACGACGTGATGAATAAGCAGCGCCAGGCAATTTACAATGAACGGCGCGAAATCTTAACGGGCGCAGCCAGCGACCTGGGGGTGAAGGTAGATACAGCTTTTGCCAACAAGATGGCCGAAGTGGCTGCCAATTACCTGGACGATTACGTCAGTTTTATACGCGCCGAAGTGGATCAAGCCATAGCAGATTACAGCACGGACGCTACTGACAGCGTTAACGTGAATGGCGTGATCATGCGCCTGCGTGGGCTACTGCCCGAAGTAGTCAACCTGGATCGGGCAGAATTGGCGCAGTTACGTACGGCGCGCCTGGCGGAACGAATCAGCCGTCTGGCTGAGCAGAATCTACAAGAAGGCGCCAATCTGTTGCAGTTCTTGCTGGCGGTGGGGCGTTTTGTGCCGCTGCTGCCGGCAATTCCCAATGTCGGTGGGGTACTGGCGGTGCGCCGCTCTGGTCATCTGGAGGCTCGCGAGCGGATGCGGCAAGATTTCCTGCAGACGGTGGAAGCGTTATTTAATGAGTTTTTGGCAGAGCAGGCGGGGGCCGTGGACCGTGCCGGCATCTGGAGCCACGCTGAAGAGCAAATCAACTACGCCTTCTCCCAATTTAAGGTGGAAGGGGTGACCGGCGACATGCTGCGCACACAGCAAGAGCGGTTCCGCACCCAGATCAACACGGCGCTGCAAGAACTGCTGCTGGAAAGCATCTCTGCCCTGAACAGCGAGCAAATGGTAGATGCCCTGACCAGTTACGTGGCTTCGCAGCGGGAGAAGTGGCGCTTGCAAATAGGCGACCAGGAGTATGAGAACTACCAGCGGCTGCTCTTACTCAGCGCCATTGACCGTGAATGGCGCGACTACCTGACCGCCATGGACGACCTGCGCCGCGAGATTGGCCTGGAAGCCATTGCCCAACGCGACCCCAAAGTGGAGTACAAGCGTCGTTCCTACCAGATGTTTGCCGACATGCGCGGCAACATTGACACCAGCGTAGCCGAGCGTTTCTTCCGCGAGATTGCCGCCCATCAAGACTTTATCCGCCGGCAGCAGCAAGCCGCCGCAGCTAGATTACAGCTTAATCAATCAGGCTATGAAGTGATACAACGAGGGAAGGGGCGCGGCGTAGAACTACGCCGCGAAATGCCCAAAGTGGGACGGAACGATCCCTGTCCCTGCGGCAGCGGCAAGAAGTATAAGCAGTGCCACATGCGCCAGGACTTAGCCGCCGCCGGCGGCGCGCCTGCCGGCAGCAGCAACGGCCAACCCGCCCAACCCGCTGCCGCCGCCCCCTCCCGCAAAGCCAAACGCCGCCGCCGCTAATCCCAGAGGGAGAGGAGCGCGCAGCGCCCCTCGCCCTCTCCCCAAAGCCCCCTCCTCCTTGGCGGACTGCCCCTGGGGGACTGCCCCTTTCGGGCATTGAGAAAATAATTGGGTAATCCCGCCGCCTTGCCAGGGAAGAGGTAACGTAGGGCGAGGGGCGCGCAGCGCCCTCTCTGAAAAGCCCCCTTCCCCCTTTAGGGGGAAGGGGGTTGGGG
>CAZDSN010000167.1:0-7690 GCA_964507675.1 uncultured Ardenticatenaceae bacterium
TCTGTCCGCGCAGCGTGATCTCGAAGTGGGGGGCGTAGAAGTTCTGGTTTTCGTAGATCGGCGTTGTCATGTCAGTTTCAAGAAATCAGGTTTTTTAGAAAAACCCGATTTCTAGGTGAGCGGCGGCAGTTCCAACACCATGCCAGGGGTAAGCTGGCGCGGGTTGAGGATGTGGTTGTGGTCGGCAATGAGCCGCCAGCGGGACGGGTTTTCGTAAACGTCGTAGGCGATTTGGGGCAGCGTCTCGCCTTCGCGCACCACATGCACGCGGGTATGGTCGGCTGACTGCAAATTGAGTTCTTGCAACTGCTCCGCCAATGTTTTGTATTGGCGCAAGGAAAGGGTAAGCGTGGCCCGCAGGGGCACGCCGTCGCTGTTGAACAGGGTGAACTGCCGCTGCACGTTGTCAATCACGCAGTCAAAAACGTGGCTGGCGCTGGTATCCCAGCCGGAAGCGGTGTTGGGAAATTCGCTGCCCCAGGTCAGGCGGTAAATGGCCGGGGCGTGTAGTTGTTTATCAATCTTAATAAAGCGGTAGAAGGGATCGGTCAGGGTAGTGACAGGGGTGGCGGTGGCGCCTGTGCCATCTTCGGTGGTGTCGAAGAACAATTCCAGCGTCATCTTTTCGCTGTCGCCGCGCACAAACTGGATGACGGGGCTGTCCAGGCCAGGGATGCCGATTTCGGCAAACTGGGAGCCTTTAGCCAGGGTATATTGGGTGGGATTGAACTGGACTTCAACGAGTTCCCCCTGGGGATTCTTGTCAAAGTCCAGCTTCTGAAAGGTCATTTTGCCCATGTCGGTCTCAATCTGTTTCCGTGGTGGAAGGGCCAATGCGCGTGTCGTGGTCCCGTTCTTTTTGCAGTCTGTTTTCCATTTCCAGCCGTTGCAACACGGCTTCGATGATCTGGGACAGCACTTCCGGCGTCAGCATGGCGCGGGCGTCGGTGGCGCGGATATTGCTGGTTACTTCGTTAATGCGAACGTCCATATTTTTTGCCACAAATTGCACGAATTTGACGAATTTCTACCTTCTACCTTCTTCCCTCTTCCTTCTTCCCTCTTCCTTCTAAAAAATCGCGCCAATGGCGCTGTCCACGAGGGCGCCGGGGGAAACGATGAGTTCCAGTTTTTCGTGGGCGATTTCCAGGCTTTCGATACTGAGTTCGCTGGCTTTGGCGTTGAAGCGTGGGCCCGTCCATTTGATGGGCAGGCCGCGAGAGAAGGCCCAGATTTTGATGGGTATTTTCAGGTCGTTTTGCAGGATGATCAGGCCGTCGCGCCGTTTGCCTTTGCCTTCGACAAAGTCTTGATGCCAGAGCCACAAATCTTCGCTGAAGCCCACGCCGCGGGTGAGGGTGATGTTGCTGTAGCTGAAGCGACCAGGGAAGCGGTGGACGCGGTCGTTGACGCCGCCTTCCAGGTAATCCACCACTTCCAGGGTAGATTCCAAACCGCTGCATTCGGAGAAACCACCCAGCACCAACCCAGCCACGCTGGCCAGCGTGCTGAAGGTGCTGCTGGTGTCTAGCAGGGTGATGAGGAAGTTAAATGCCGGCAGCGGATCCAAACGCGGTAAAGCCATACCATGCGCTCCTGAAACCATCACACTGGAGCAGTCTTGGAGACTGCTCCAGTGTGTCACTCCGTCACTTCCACCGCTTCCACCGTGCGGCCCAGGCGGAAGATGATGAACTCAAAGGGAATGGTGGGAGCCACGGCGATTTCGGCCACCACCTGACCAGCATCCACGACTGCCGGCGGGTTGTTGTCGGCGTCGCACTTCACCCGATAAGCGGCGTCGGGCGTTTTGCCGGCAAGCGCGCCGCGCCGCCACAGTAAATTCAAAAAACTATTCAGGCTGTACGTCAACGACTGCCGCAATACCTGATTGTTCGGTTCAAAGACCGCCCACTGGTGGTACTCCTCAATTGCTTCCTCCATCATCAACACCAGCCGGCGCACGTTCAGATAGCGCCATTCGGCGTCGCTGCTGAGGGTGCGCGCGCCGTAGACGCGCAAGCCGCGTCCCGGCAGCGCGCGAATGCAGTTGATGCCCTGCGGGTTCAGAATTCCCTGCACGGCATCATTGACCTCGTGCGTCAGCGCCTTGACGTTGTGCAGCACGTCGTTGGCCGGGGCGCGATGCACCCCTTGCGCCAGATCAGTGCGGGCAATCAGCCCCAGCACATGGCCCGACGGGGGCACGTCCCGCACGGCGCCGCGGCGGTCCTGGTCGCTGACCGTAAGCCAGGGGTAATACAAGGCAGCAAATGGGGTATCAAAACGGGCGCGCCAGGTTTGAATCTCTTCCAGGCCCAACAGCGCCACGGGAGGGTCGAGCACAGCCACCCGATAGAGGCCCTGCTGCCCTTGCTGGATCATGGCGGACTGCACCTCGTAAACCTCGTCCGGGCTGAAAGCGGGCGGTAAGGTGATGGGCGTGAGGAAGAAGTGGGCGGGTTCCAGGGGCAGAATCGTAGTAGCCTGGGCGGTCGCTTCCAGGTCATGATAGCCAGGGCGCGTGAGCAGAAGGGAGACCTGGCCCACAGGCAAAGAGGCAAGCTGGAATTTACCCTCGTTGTCGCTAAACGTGAGCGGCAGCGCCTGCCCCAAAGCGACCACCTGTACGCCCGCCACGGGCGTATTGTCCTCTTCTGTCACCAGACCATGCAGCCGCCCGGCAGGCGGGGGGGCAATGATCTCGCAAGAGGGAGCCGGCGACTGGGCGCGCGCATTTTGGGGGAGTTCTTGCGGCGGCAGCACCAGATCGGGCGCAGCCAACAGGCTAATCTCATCCACGCCGGCCAACGCGGCCAGGCCCGTGAGGAAATGCGTTTTACTGACGCTGGTCAGGCCATCGCTGCCGGCATGAAGCGGCGTCTGTTCGCTTTCCACGGGCCAGCAGGTGGGATCGAGCAGGTCGCCCGCGTCCGGGTCTAGCAGCAGGTCGGCGTCAATCAGGCTGCCGTTGGCGCGGATGACACTGATGAGATAGCGCGGATGATCGGCGCAGAGGCTGAGATTTTCGTGCCGTTCGGCAAGCTGACCGTCAAAGTACACGAGCAGGGTAAATTCCACGCTTTGCAGCAGAATGTCGGGCGCGCCAGGGCTGAGGTTGAACTCTGTGAGCGGCGCGTTCCAGGTAAGCTGGCGCAGCAAAGGATCGCGGGCTGTCACCTGGCGGTAGGCGATGGCGCCGTTCTGGCTCAGTTGCACCACCGCGCCCACGTCAAAGCCCACCAGGCTCTGCACGTTGCTGTTCCAGCCATCGAGCGACTGCGGCACGGCAGGATCGGTGCGCGTGCTGCCAATGCTGCTGTTTTGCCAGGAAACGGCCAATCTGTTCCCCCAGGCGCCGGGGCTGTCATAGCGGATAGGGCGACCAACCGCATCTACGCGCGGGCTTTCGGTGACCGGGTCGGTGAGTTCACCGTGGCTGGCCCAAAGGCGCAGCGCCGGCTGGCCGCTGCTGCCGGCAAGAGTGATTTCCGCGGCGCGGGCGGGTTTTTGCGCTGACGGCGAATCAGGATCGGCCACGCGCACCACGTAGCAGGCAGCGCCGCCGTTGTCGAAGAAGCCGCGCAGGGCTTCAGGCAGGAAGGCAAAGGGCAGCGGCGCGCCAAAGGTGGTGGTGAACTGCCGCCAACTGGTGACTTTGACGGGAATCAGCAGGGGGCCGCGCTCGGTGTAGCCCAGAATGCCGGCAATATCCGTTCGCAGCGGCCCAATCGCCGGACGCCCTCTATCAATTTGTTGGAAGTACACGCCTGGTGTGGTGACCATACGCCATCCTCAGGACAGTCAGCGAGCCTACAAATGTCCTCGCCGCTCCCATCCATACCTCATACAGCAAACCTCATACCAGTTCCAGCCCTTCGTGCACGATCTCCAGCGACTCAATCGCCGTCTCGTTGGCGGTAGCCTTCAGCGCCGGGCCTTCCCACTTAATGATCCAGCCCTCGCGGAAGTTCCAGCGCAGTACCTCGTTGCGCCCCTCATCCAGCAGCACAATGGAGCCGGAGCGGCGCTCGGTGAGGCCATCAATCGTCGTCTTGCGCCACTGCCACAACTCTTTGTCCTGCGTGAAGCCGCGCTTCAGGGTGATGTTGCTGTATTTGCGCAGGCCCGGCAGCTTGCGCACCGTAGCCGTCTCATTGCCATCACGATAATCAATCGCATCTTGTTCGGTGGTCAGCCCGCCAACTTCGGTGAAACCTGCGCGCGTGACGCCGTCAATTTCCACCAGAAAGTTATATTGGGCGTAGGGATCAACGCGACCAGTAGCCATTTACACACTCCTTCAACAAGTAACAGACAACAGGCAACGGAAAACAGTCAACTATCCTCTTCTGCCTCCTGCCCTCTAATTTCTACCTTCTTCCTTCTTCCCTCTTCCTTCTTCCTTCTACCCGGTGGCTTCGCGCGTCTTCTGGCTGATGCGGAAGATGACGAATTCAGCCGGCTTGACGGGGGCAATGCCCACCAGGATGATCAGGCGACCATTGTCAATGTCGTCCTGAGTCATGGTGGTGCGGTCTACTTTGACAAAGAACGCTTCTTCCGCTTTTGTGCCTTCCAACGCGCCGCTGCGCCAGACGGTAGTCAGGAAGTTGGTCAAACTGCGCTTGATAGTGCCCCATAAGGGTTCGGCGTTTGGCTCGAAAACGGCAAACTGGGTGCCGCGTTCAATGGATTTCTCTACAAAAAGGAAGAGGCGGCGCACGTTGACGTATTTCCACTCCGCGTCGCTGCTGAGGGTGCGCGCGCCCCAGACGCGCAAGCCGCGATTCATGTCGCGGAAGTCGCGCAGGCAGTTAATGTGCCTGGGGTTGAGGATGTCCTGTTCCCCTTTGGTCAGGCGGACTTGCAAATCGCGCACGCCCATGACGACTTCGTTGGCGGGGGCTTTGTGGACGCCGCGTTGGACGTCGCTGCGGGCATAAATGCCGGCAACATACCCACTTGGCGGCAGGTTCAACACGTCCCCATTCCGTCCAAACGGATCGCTGATCACCACCCAGGGATAATAAAGCGCCCCATAGGTGGTGTCGTACAACTGCCGCTGCGTCTGCACCTGCTTCATCTTGGCGTTAGGGGCCGAATCCAACACAGCAAAGCGGTAGCGCATCTCCGTGCAGTGCTCAATCAGCTTGTTTTGCACGTCCTGATCCGTTTGGCCAGGGACAGCCACAATGCTGATGTCGTCAATGCTCTTCATAGTGAAGATACCCGTGCGATCGTCGGGATCATCGGCGTCCGCGCCGATGTAGACTGCCTTGTCAACCGTCGCCAGGTCATCATCGCCGCCGCTGAGGGTGCGATTGACGCCATCATAAGGCAGCAGCAGACGCAGCGCCGGCTGGTCGCCCGGTGCGGCGGCGCTCACCAGGTCTTCCAGGCGCAGCAGTTCCGACTGACCGGTTTCTTCTGGCTCGCCTGTGCCGGCATCAAAAACGCCCACAATCTTAGGCGCATAACGGTTGTGCTCCGGGTCCAGGCCCAGGTTGAGGAAAGCCTCGCTTTCCACCACCTTGCCCTGGTCGTCCAGCCGCTCCACAATGATGTCGAACTCCAACGAAGCAGCCGTGTCGTTCGCCAGCAAATCCGCATCCGCGCCGCCTTCCACGTCTACTTCGTTGGTAGCCGTGCTGACGCTGGTCACCCGCTCGCGGGCAATGTCCACTGCGGCGCGCTGGATGTCCAGTACGCTGCCTGGGGCCAGGCCAAAGGTGGCGGCCAGTTTGATGGGATTGGCATTTTGGGCCACGTTAGCCGTCACCGTTGTGTCCAGCACGCTGCTGTGGCGGATGGAAATGCGCAGGCGGTTGCCCCACTGCCCTTGATAATGGGCGTAGGCGCGCAGCAGAGCCACTTGCTTCATCACTTCGACGCCAGCGGCATGGGCAAAAGCGGTTTCGGAGGTGACAATGGAGAGGGAAGAAACGACGTTGCGCACCACCTGGAGCTCCGCGCCCAACTGTAAGAGGGCGTCGGCAGCCAGGCCGACAGTGTCGTTCAAGGGCAGCATGAACGCGCCCACAACCACGTCATCCGTCAACGTTTTGGGGGCGCCCGCTGCCAGGGTAACGCGCGTGACAGTCGTCGTGGCCGCCGCGTGGGCAAATTGCAGGGGGAGGGAGAGGGTGGCGGTGTTTGTGCCGGCATCCACCGCCGCCACCGTCACATACTCCATGATCAGGTCGTCATCATTATCGGCAATACGCAGCACCTCCGTCGCCGCCAGGTCAAGCACATCCACCAAAGCGATCATTGTCGCCCCAACCGCAAAATCGCCGTTAGGGGCAAATGCCTGATCGTCCGTGGGCGTCTGCGGCGTGACGTTGTCGCCATTGCTGTGCGCCGCCTGCAGCCGGCCCAAGATACGCACGCCTGCGGTCACAGGATCGCTCTGCGCGGTGACGTACTCCGAGCGCGTGCCATCCTTAATTAGCAGAATGTCATCCTGGGCAATATTGCTGCCGCTGTCTAGCAGCAGCGTATCCGCGCCGGCGACCACCAACTGCGTCAGGGTGGTGCTGGCGGGATCGGTACGCGGCGTGCCATACAGGTCGGCCTGGGCATAACTGGCGTTGGTTCCCACCACGCGCGTCACATACAGCCGCTGCCCGCCGTTGATAAAGAACCCCTCGGCGGCGTAGGGCAGGGCGTCGCGGTTGTTGGTGAACACCCGATGATCTAGATAGCCGCCAAATTTGCGCACAAAATCGGCATAACTGGTTGTCAACGTTGGCATGTTGACAGGGCCGCGCTGGGTGACCCCCACCATGCCAGCCGTGCTGGTACTGACGCCTTCAATGGGTTTATTACCAGAAGGCACCTCTTCGATATAAACTCCGGGGGCTAGATACTCTGGCATGTGCAATCTCCTCTAGATAGTGGACAGTGATTAGTGGTCAGTGGACAGTCGCCCGCTTTTCGTTGCCTGTTATCTGTTAACTGTTGTTTAGCGCGAAGTTCAATTCATTGACGGGTTGGCGATAATCAAGTTGGAGGGTTTGGGTTAATTCCTCAAAGCCTACGCGCCGCGCGCGCACGCTGATCTCCAGAGCCAGAGGCATGTCCTGGAGCGTGTAGAAGCCGTTGGCGTCGGTGAGGGCCGGGCCGCGGCCTTCCGGCGTGATGACGCGCACGCGGGCATTAGGAATGGGTATATTAGGGTCATCTGCCTCCACGACGCGCCCGCTGAGGTGGATAGGTTGCGGCAGCAGTAAAATGTCCTGGGTGAACACCGGGGCATCGAGCATGTTAATGATGACCTCCTGCCCGCCAATGGTGCGCATGACTGGCTGCAGGGCGAGGTCAACATCCGTGAGGCTGAACTCAATTTCCTGAGTCTCGTAACCGGGGGCGCCGGCAGTGAGGCGCAGGTCAAGGGCGCTGCCGGGAGCGAGACGGGGGAAGGCGGTTTGGGGATTGCCGGCAAACACAAACAAGCCGCCAGGGGAGAGCCGCGCCGTTAACGGGTAGGGGCGAGTTGGGGCCGCGGCAGGCGTCTGATAGCACAGGGTCAGCGCCGGCTGACTCAGCAGCGCATCCCCGGTCAATGCGTCTGTGATCCGCCCGGTGATCAGCGCCTGCGAGAAAAGTACCCCATCCAGTGCGCGTAAGCCCATCCGCCTACTCCTTCAAGCCTACGGCTGTATGGGCGTCAATGACGCGGTGGGCG
>CAZDSN010000168.1:0-7672 GCA_964507675.1 uncultured Ardenticatenaceae bacterium
ACCCCCATCCCCCAACCCCCTTCCCCCTTTAGGGGGAAGGGGGCTTTTCGGAGAGGGAGAGGGCGCGCAGCGCCCCTCGTCCTCCATTACCCCTTCCCTGGCAAGGTCCGTTAACCATTCACCCATTCACAAATTCACCCATTAACCGTTCTCTTGACTAGATAGTAAATACCTTCCAGGCGCTCACCGCCAGCAGCACAAAGCCAACAGCCATCAATACCCAGAACAGGGTGCGATGCTGACGCGCGCCCACGCCCATGCCCACCAACGCCACGCGAATGCCGTTAAGCCCGTGAAACAGGATGCCAAAAATGAGAACGACGTCCAGCAGCAGGAAGAACGGACTGCGCGCCAGTTGCAGGAAACGATCCCAACCTGCCTCGCCTTGCAGCAGGGTGCTCAAAACGATCAGATGGAGGAATAAGTAGGCGGCCAATCCCAGGCCCGTCAGCCGGTTAATGGCAAACGCCCAGGACCCCAGGTGACGGCGGCGCACGTCGAACCAGGCCCGCAGCGGTCGCAGCGGCCGCTGCGGCTGCCGCGGACGAACAATATCTCGTGTGGTTGGCGCGTTTTGCACGGTGGTTCTTTCTCCTTGAGGTTTCAAGCCTGTAACTGCTGGCCTTATTTTTCTAGCCTCAGCAGACGGCGAAATTTGCGCCCGGTCAGTTTGCGCCGTAGCGCCATGATAGAGCCGCCTGGGTCCACGTTAGAGGGACAGGCTTCGGTGCATTCGTAGGCTACATGGCAGCGCCAGCAGCCGTTTTCGTTGTCCACCCAATCCAGCGCCGCCTGCGCATCCTGCCCACGCGGCTCGGCGACCACGCGCCAGGCGGCAGCCAGGGCGGCGGGACCATAGTAATCGGATGTGCTGCCCACGACGGGGCAGGCGGACACGCACAGACCGCATTCCAGGCAGTTTTCGTAGCGGGTGTATTGGGCGATGCCTTCTGGCAGGGCGGCGTCGGGTTCAAATTCACTCTGGCGGAGGTAGGGCATGTTTGCCTCCACATACCGCTCATAGAACCCGCCCATATCCACCACCAGGTCAGCCACCAGCGGAATGTTGTTGATCGGTTCCACCAACACCGTTTCCGTGCCCAATTCTTGCACATTGGTGACGCAAGCCAGCGCCTCCTGTCCGTTGACGCGCATCCCACAAGTGCCGCAGGAGGCGTGATGGCAGGAGTGGCGCAAAATGAGGGTGCGATCTTGCGTGCGCCGGATTTCTTGCAGCGCCTCCAGGACAGTTGTGCGCGGGCCCGCTTTTATCTTGAATGTCTGGTAAGCCGGCGCTGCCTGCCCTTGCTTGTAACGAAATACCCGAAACGTCCTTTCAACTTCCGCCATGCGGTCACCTGTGAGATTGGAGACTGGAGCAGTCTTGGAGACTGCTCCAGTCTAGCCGTAATACGCTGTGTGGGGCAGCAGCACCACGTCGCGGGTGCGACAGGGGGCATCCACCCCCAGTTTCTGACAGACGACGTTGGCCGTCGCTTCGGCCATGCCGCGCAGCGTGGTCGCTTTGCCGCCCGTAATCGTCACAAACCCTTCGACGCCCTCATCGGCGTGGTCGAAACATTTGAAGGTGCGGCTCAGTTCCCGCCCTGTGTCCGCGCCGCGAGGACCAATCAGGGGCCGCGCCGCCGACCAGACGCTGCGGAAGGGAGCGGTTTTCACCTGGGGAATCAGCTCCGTGCCTTTCTCCACCATCAACTGCACGTGCTCTTCCGGCACATCCAGATCGTCCGGATCGTCTACCACCCAGGAACTGGTTCCCACGATGGACAATCCGCGCTGGGGCACAATGATGTCGCCATCGCCCGAGCGGTGTAGCCGGTTGATGACCATGTTGCACAGGCGACCGCGCAGCGCCAGCAGGACGCCTGGCGATGGGCGGATAGGCACATCTACATCCACCATCTGCGAGATTTTGCCGCTCCATGGCCCGCCGGCGTTGATCACAATGTCTGCCTTAATCTCATAGACCTTGTCGTTGGTCAGGTCATGGACGCGCACGCCGGAAACAACGCTGCCGTATTTGATGAAGTCTACCACTTCGGTGAAGGGTTTAATGACAGCCCCGTTGCGTCCGGCTGTGGCGAAGAAACGCAGCGGCATGCGCATGGCGTCCATTGTGCCATCTGGCACCTGCACAGCCATTCTTACCTCTGGGTTGAGATTAGGCTCAAGTTGCAGCGCCTGTTCCCGGCTGAGGCGTCTGGCGGGGATGCCGCATTCCTGGCAGCTTTCCACAAATTCATGGCTGTATGCCACGTCTTCGTCGTTAATGGCCACAAAGAGGCCATCGTTTTCTTCAAATGAACCCGGGGCGATGCGGCGCAAGATGAGGTTTTCTTCGATGCACTCCACCGCCGACTCTTTGTCTTTGACAGCGTAGCGCGCGCCGCTGTGCAGCAAGCCGTGATGGCGGCCCGTGGTGCCAGAGGTCAATTCGCCTCGTTCCACCAGCGTCACTTGCAGACCGCGCAGGGTCAGATCGTGGGCTACGGCGGCGCCAGTGCCGCCGCCGCCAATGACTAAGGCGTGAAACCTGTCCATTTTTGCTCCCGCTTAGAAACCGGGTTTCTCGCAGAAACCCGGTTTCTGAACTATCAGCGGGCGTATGCTATACGCCCCTACGAGTTATACCCAGTCAAAGGTGCGGGTGACCGCTTTCTTCCAGTGGGCGTATAATTCGGTGCTGGCATGGCTGGCGGTGTCCGGATGCCAGGTCTTGTCAATGCCCCAGTTATCGCGCATTTCGTCGGTGTTTTTCCAGAAGCCCACGGCCAGGCCGGCGGCATAAGCCGCGCCCAGGGCGGTGGTTTCCGCAACTTTTGGCCGGATAACGGGGACGCCCAGCACGTCAGCCTGGAACTGCATCAGCAGGTTGTTGTGCACCATGCCGCCGTCTACCTTGAGGGCGGTGAGGTCTACGCCAGAGTCTTTGTTCATGGCGTCGAGGACTTCGCGCGTCTGGTAGGCGGTGGCTTCCAGGGTGGCGCGGGCAAAGTGACCGCGAGTGACGTAGCGGGTCATGCCCACGATGGCCCCGCGCGCGTCGGAACGCCAGTAAGGGGCGAACAGGCCAGAAAATGCCGGCACGAAATAAATCCCGCCATTATCTTCCACCGTTTGCGCCAATGCTTCCACGTCGGGCGAGGAGTCAATCAGCTTCAGGTTATCCCGCAGCCACTGCACCAGCGCGCCCGTGATCGCAATAGACCCTTCCAGGGCGTAGACAGCCGGCTCATTGCCGAATTTGTAGCACAAGGTCGTCAGCAGCCCGCTGTTAGACGGCACCACTTCTGTGCCCGTGTTCAGCAGCATGAAGCAGCCCGTGCCATAGGTGTTTTTGGCTTCGCCCGGGCTGAAGCATGCCTGCCCCACCGTCGCCGCTTGTTGGTCGCCCAGGTCGCCGCTGACCGGGATGCGCCCGCCAAACGGGCCATTCGGCGTGGTGTAGCCATATACTTCTGAGGAGGAGCGCACTGCCGGCAGCATATTCAGGGGAACGCCCATCGTGGCGGCAATGTCTGCATCCCAATTGAGTGTATACAGGTTCATGAGCATGGTGCGGCTGGCGTTGGTCACATCTGTGACATGCGCGCCGCCATTCACGCCGCCTGTCAGGTTCCAGATCACCCAGGTATCAATATTGCCAAAGAGGGCGTCGCCCCGTTCGGCAGCTTCGCGCACGCCATCCACATTGTCCAGCACCCAGCGAATCTTGGGACCGGAGAAGTAGGTAGCCAGCGGCAAACCCACGTGGGCGCGGAAACGGTCCTGACCGCCGTCGGCAGCCAGCGCGTTGCAGATCTTGTCCGTGCGGGTGTCCTGCCAGACAATGGCGTTATAGTAAGGCTTCCCCGTCTTTTTGTTCCAGACGACTGTTGTTTCCCGCTGGTTGGTAATGCCGACGGCGGCAATATCCGCAGCGGTAGCGCCAGCTTTGCGCAGCGCCTCCTTAATAACATCTTGGGTGCGCGCCCAGATTTCCAGGGGGTCATGCTCTACCCAACCAGGCTTGGGATAGATTTGCTCGTGCTCCATCTGGTGTACGCCGACCGGTTCCCCGGAATGATTGAAGATCATACAACGGGTACTGGTTGTACCCTGATCAATTGCTGCTACATATTTAGCCATTATGGTTCACTCCTTCAGAAGTGGGGGATCAGGGATCGGTAATTAAAGCAATGGCCCGCCAATTCCCCATTCCTGGTCCCGATCCTTGAATCAGGAAAAGGAGGTTATTTCACATCAGGCGGGTTGGAGGGTGTCCAGTAAGGTTTTTAACATCAGGTAGGATGAGGTGGCTCCGGGGTCTTGATGCCCGATGCTGCGTTCACCCAGATAGCTGGCGCGCCCTTTGCGGGCTTGCAGCGGAATGGTGTTCTTCATGCCTGCTTCTGCGGCGGCAACGGCTTGTGACAGGGCGGGGATAAGTTCCATGCCGGCATCCAGCGCGGCGCGGAAGGCATCCAGCGCCGGCGCCCAGGCGTCAAACATCGTTTTGTCTGCCAGCACGGGCCGTCCGCGCTGCACAATGCCATCCACGCCCGCTTTCAACAGTTCATACAGCTCTTCGCGGTTTAGTGTCTCTTTAGCGCCCACAGCCATGCCGCTGCGCATGAAAAAAGTGCCGTACAGGGGCCCGCTGGCCCCGCCCACGCTGGAAATAAGCGTCATGCCCGTGGTTTTCAGGACGTTGCCAATATCCTTGTCAGCCACGCCGGGCAGTTTTTCCAGGACTTTATTGAAGCCGCGCGTCATGTTGATGCCATGATCCGCGTCGCCAATGGCGGAGTCTAGCTGCGTCAAATACTCTTTGTTCTCAAATAGAACAGCAGCCAGATTTTCTAGCCACTGCACAATTTGGTCTCTGGTTACGGACATCTCGGTTGCCTTGCCAGACTACCCCAAACGGGCGGGCTGGTTGAAAATCAGGACTTTGCAGGTTACGCAGATAGAGTCTGCGTAACCTGCATTGTTGGTCCATATTCCTGTGGAAACGCCTGAATAGACTGCTGCCTGAATCTGTCTTCTATGACCCCGGTTTTCCTACTTCGAAATCGAGGCTTTAGCCGGTTCGACAGTTACAGGCAGTTACTTAGATACCCCAGCGCAGACCGGGGGTGTTAACGGGAGCGTCCCAGAACTTGAGGATTTCCGCATCTGCTTTCAGCAGCGTGATGGAGCAGCCTTGCATTTCCAGGGACGTGATGTAGGGACCAATGAGATTGCGCACGATGGTCACGCCTTTGGCGGCGCAGACCTGGACCAGTTTGCGATAAATGGCATACAGTTCGGACACAGGCGTGCCGCCCATGCTGTTGACGAAGGCAATAACCTGATCGCCAGCCTGGAAAGGCGCATCTACCAGGGTTTTGTCTACCCAACTGCCGGCATCGTTATCCCATTCGCGCACCGTGCGGCTGTAGGCTTTGTCATCGAGAATTTCCAGGGCCATCAATTCCGTGATCGCGTCCACAGTGGTCAGGGGCATCCGCTTTTGCCCGGGTTCGCCGTGGATACCGATTCCAATCTCCATCTCGTCCTCGCCGAGATCGAAAGTCGGCTTACCCGCGGCAGGCACCGTGCAAGAGGTGAGGGCCATGCCCATGCTGCGGCCATATTGATTGACCCGACGGCACAAATCGGCGCATTGGTCCAGCGTATAGCCCGCTTCCGCGGCCGCCCCGACGATCTTCTCTGCCAGCACCGTTGTACCTACGCCGCGCCGCCCGGCGGTGTAGAGACTATCTTTCACAGCCACATCATCGTCAATGAGGATGCTCTGCACCTGAATGCCTTCCGCATACGCCAGTTCTGCCGCTGTCTCAAAGTTGAGCACGTCGCCGGTGTAGTTTTTGACGATGAACAGGACGCCCACGCCGCCGTCTACGGCTTTGGCTGCTTCGTACATCTGGTCGGGGGTGGGGGAGGTGAAGACTTCGCCGGGGCAGGCGGCATGGAGCATCCCCATGCCCACGAACCCGCCGTGCATCGGTTCGTGACCGCTGCCGCCGCCAGAGATGATGGCTACTTTGCCGGCAACCGGCGCATCGGCGCGATAGACAAAGTTGGGATCAAAATGGACTTTGAGCAGATCAGAGTGCGCCGCGGCCATACCCTCTAACTGCTCTCTAACGACATCGTCAACCGCGTTGATTAACTTTTTCATCTGTTATTTGCCTCCGGGCAAAGAAAGGGCGTTGGTCATAGGGGGCGTATAGCGGGTAGTTGTTTTCACCCACTCCCCAGCTAATTCCCTCCCCCGGCCGGGGGAGGGTTAGGGTGGGGTACGCCGCCGCCGTATTACATGGCCCCGATTAGCAGACCCGCCAGAATGCCGCCCACAATGGGCGCTACCACCGGAATCCAACTATATCCCCAGTCAGAATCCCCTTTGCCGGCAATGGGGAGCAAGAAGTGGGCGATGCGCGGCCCCAGGTCACGGGCCGGGTTAATGGCGTACCCTGTGGGCCCGCCCAACGAGAGGCCAATGCCCCACACCAGCGCGCCTACCAGGAACGGGCCTAAACCAGAAGCAGGAATGCCGGCGGTCATGCCATCTTGGGAGAAAATAGAAGCTACGCCCAGCACCAGCACCATGGTGCCGATGATTTCCGTGATATTGTTACTCAAAACATTGCGGATGGCCGGAGCCGTGCAAAAGACGCCTAGCTTGGCGCCAGTATCTTTTGTTTCACCCCAGTGCGGCAGGTACGCCAGCCAGACAATGACGCCGCCCAGGAACGCGCCAATCATTTGGGCCAGGATGTAGCCGGGCACGTCTGCCCAGGGGAAAGCCCCAGATATAGCAAAGGCTATTGTGACGGCTGGGTTGATGTGCGCCGCCATACTGCCAAATGCGCCAGAGACAAAAACGCCCACCATGACGGCGAAGGCCCACCCGGTGGTGATGACGATCCAGCCGGCGTTTTGCGCTTTCGACTTATTGAGCAAAACGGCAGCCACCACGCCGTCACCGAGAATGATCAAAAACATTGTGCCGAACAGTTCACCTAAGAACGGACTAGCCATTTTTCCCTCTCTTTACAGTTGTGAGTTGAGTTTGGTCTGTCATAACGACTGCTTTTCCGTCGCCGCGGAAAAGCGGGGATAACGAGATGAAGTCGCCCTGACTCAGAAAACCACCCTGGCAGGCGTTTCCTGGGGGCTGTTGGGTTGCCATGATTGCAGAGAAATGATCAGGGGATAGGTTGTGCTTTCCGTGATAAACACTCTCCTTTCGTTGCCAGGAGCCGGCATTGGCCGTCAGCGTAAAACGTCCGCAGCCTACCTGACAGAGTACAGCGCGGTGACTTTCTATATGTAACCCGCAAAACTCTGTCAAGGTACGTTATTTTGTGCAAGTTGTACCGGATTGGCACAGGCGCATTGGTCAAATTTTACAGTGACACATCCCCATCATATGCAATAGATGCGCAAAATCAACCAAACTGGTCTATATGTTTCACTGTGAAACACGCCGCCAGTCTATTTGTTCTCTTTTGAAACATTCGTTTGTCTGGTAGCGGTATACGCTAATAGAAAGGGCGTATGCTTGAAGTTAGTAATTCGGCAAACGGGGGTGGGGACACCCCCAGGTGAAGACCCCCATCCCCCAACCCCCTTCCCCCTCAAGGGGGAAGGGGGCTTTCGG
>CAZDSN010000169.1:0-6332 GCA_964507675.1 uncultured Ardenticatenaceae bacterium
GTTTGGGCGTGGGGCGTGGCCCCCCCCCCCCCCAAACAAAACCCCCCCTTCCCCGGGGGGTTGGGGGTTGGGGGTTGGGGGCTCTGCTCCTGGGATATCCGTACCCCCGTTTACCGAATCAATTTCTTAAACCCCAATAGCCGCCAGTATTTCGGATTGCAACTGCTGCAAATAGGCTGTCATGAACGCCGTTCGGCGCTGCGCTTCGGCGCGGCCCGCTGCCGTCTGCATCGTGTCTGCCAGACGCAGCAGCTTGACGTAGAAATGGTCAAGAATGGCGGCGTCATCATCGGGTTGGCGAGCATAACAAAATGGGTCGGCGACGTCATAGAGGGGGCGAGCCGCGCTGGTTCCTACTTGAATACAACGGGCAATCCCAATGGCTCCCAACGCATCCAGGCGGTCAGCGTCCTGGACGACTTGCGCTTCCAGCGTGCGCGGCGAAATGCCGGCAGAAAAGCTGTGAGCGGCAATAGCGTGTTCAATCTCGGCCACGTCCGCCAGCCCATACTCCTGCTGCCGCAGGAACGCCCCCGCCGCTGCCGCCGCCAGACGCGAAGCCTGCGCCCGCTGCGGCGACGCTTTGGGCACAACCACGCAATCGTGCAGCCAGGCTGCCGGCAAAACGACGGCTACCTCTGCCCCCGTGACCGCCGCCAACTGCATGGCGTTCGCCGCCACGCGACGGATGTGGCTCATATCATGAGCCGCATCCGCCCTCATCTGCTGCGCCAGAAACTGCTGAAAGACCAACTCCCATTGGTGTAGTTGGCTGAAACGGTGAATATTACCCGCAGCGTCAGCATTCATTTTTAGAAAGTTACGGCGCTACTCTAGCGGTTGCTCCCAGGGGTGGACGAAAGTTTCCAGTTCAACGTGCAAGGCGTCGGCCACGCGGTTAATGTAGTTAAAGTAGCTGATTACCTGCGTGGCGTCGTGGATGGCACGATCATCAAAACCGTGCTGCCGCAGCGCCTGGATATCTTCCTCGCCCATGGCGTAGGGGGTGCGGGTGAGCTTTTCGGCGTAGGCGCACAGGGCGTGGTCGGCAACGGACAGCGGCGCCTGCCGCCAATCAGCCGCCACCAGATGCACCACGCGATCCGCTTCTGCCGCGTCAGTCAGCCCCCAATCATTGGCGACCTCAGCCCGGAGGTCGTGCGCATGCCCGCGCAGTCAGTAGCGGCACTGGTTGGCGGCGGAAACCACAACCGCCAGCATCTCCCGCTGGCTGCGGCTGAGGGGAGAATCGCCAAACATGAGGGCGCTGTAAAACCCCATGGAAGCCTTCATGGCGCGCGGGTTCTGACCCATAATGCTGACGATATTCCAGATGCGGCCGGCACGTTTCAGCGCCGCTTCATATTCCTGAAGGAGGAGATCTCTGGCTTCTGTCAGGGAAATAACTTTGATCCAGGGCATAGAGACGAGGGTAGAAGGTAGAAGGTAGAAGGAAGAAAGGTGGTTATGCTTTTTCGTAGACCTGGCCAACGGCAGCAGGAGGGATAGGACGGCGCACGGTGGCTACGAGAATGGTCAGGACGTAGGGCAGCATCTGCAGGAATTCTGCCGGCACTTGCGGGAAAACCGTTTGCGTCCGGATCTGCAACGCGTTCGCCAGACCAAACAACAGGGCGGCGCCAAATGCGCCAAAAGGCGTCCAGCGACCAAAAATGAGGGCGGCCAGGGCAATAAAGCCGCGCCCGTTGGTCATATTGATATTAAAAGAGCCAACCCATTCCAGCGTCAGCCAGATGCCGGCCAATCCGGCCAGCAAACCGCCAATCATGACATTGGCGTAGCGGGTAAAATAAACGTTGATGCCCAACGTATCCGCCGCGCGCGGGTGTTCGCCCACTGCCCGCATCCGCAATCCCCACGGCGTATACCACAGCACGTAATGGATCACGAACGTCAAGATGACCATAATGTAGACGATAGGTTGGTGGTCAAACAGAATAGGGCCAATGACGGGGATTTCCGAAAGCAGCGGGATAGGCATAGCCGGAAAAGTGCCGGCGCTGCCCGGCCAGCGCGGCGGCACAAGATATGCCTGATACAAGTGGCCCGTTACCCCGGCGGCCAGGAAGTTAATCACCGTGCCGCTAATGATCTGGTCTGTTTTGTATTTAATAGAGACCACGGCGTGCAAGCCAGCCATCAAAGCGCCCGTGAGCAGCCCGGCGACCACGCCCAGGAAAAGACTGTTCGTATAAGCGGACACAAAGGAAGCCATCATGGCGGCCATCAGCATCATGCCTTCAATGGCAATATTCACCACGCCTGACCGTTCGCTGAACAAGCCGGCATAGGAGCCAAGGGCAATCGGGGTGGCCGTTGTCAGCGCCAATTGCAAAACAGTGGTGATAAGCTCCATGTCAACCTCCCCACCCGCGAGACAAAGACGCCTGCGTCCGTTCCTCTTCCTTCCCTCTGAGGCGGAAAATAGAACGCACGATGGCCGGAGCAGCCACAAAAAGTAAAATGAGGGCGTTAAAGATGGAGACAATGTGCACTGACAATCCTGCCCGAATTTGCAGGAAATCTCCGCCAATGCGCAGCACGCCAAAAACAAAGGCGGCCGGGATGATGGCTAATGGGTTGTTTACTGCCAGCAGGCTGACGGCGATGGCGTCAAAGCCGTAGCCAGAGGCAAAGCCTTCGGTGAGGACATGGGTGATGCCCTGGATTTCGATAATGCCGGCAACACCCGCCAACCCGCCGCCCAACATCATGCTGATAATGTACTGCTGCCAGGGGAGAATGCCGGCATACTGCGCCGCCGTCGGATTCAACCCCGTGGTGCGCAAAGCGAACCCCCAGGTTGTCTTAAACAAAAAGTAATAAGCCGCCGCGGCCAACAAAATCGCCACGAAGAAACCCAGGTGCATACGGCTGCCAAACAGGCGGGGCAGTTCCGCTGCCGGCAGAATCGGCAAGGTTTGCACGGTAGACGGATTGGGGTCTTTGAAGGGCCCCCGCACCATGAAGTTCGTGAAAGCGATGGCGATGAAATTGAGCATAATGGTGTTGATCACCTCATGCGCCCTCAGCCGCGCCCGCAAAAACCCAGGAATGAAGCCCCAAAATGCACCGCCGGCAAAGCCGGCAAACAACACCACCAGGGTTAAAATCACCGGCGGCAGGTCCAGGTAAATGCCCGTGAGCGTGCCCACCAGCGCCCCCATAACAAACTGCCCTTCCGCCCCAATGTTAAACAGGCCAGCGCGAAACGGGATAGCCACGGCCAGTCCCGTCAAGATCAGCGGCGTCATGGCCACCAGCGTATTGGTGCGCCCGCTGCCGCGCAGCAGCGCCCCTTCCAGAATGCCCCAGTAGCCATCCAGCACCTTTTGCCAGCCGATAGCCGGCGTCTGCGCGGTGACGACAATGGCAATGGCTGCCAGAATAAGAGAGGTGATGATAGCCAGAATGGGTATTTGCAGTCCCCTCGCCACGCGGCCCAAAATTCGTCTGGCGGTACTGCTGGTTGGCGGCGTTGTATCGCTCATTTGTTTACCTGCGGGTGTGCACGTCCGTCTGTGTCCGCCACGGCTGAGCCAGCCATGAGCAGTCCCACCTTTTCGCGGGTGGCCTCAGCAATGGGCATCACTTTCACGATCTGGCCATGAAACATAACGGCCACGCGATCCGAAAGGCTGAGGATTTCATCCAGTTCTGCCGAAACCAGCAGCACGGCGCTGCCCTGGTCCCGTTGGGCCACAATCTGGTTGTGGATGAACTCAATCGAACCAACATCTACGCCGCGCGTGGGCTGGTTGGCAATGAGGAGCTTCACCGGATGCGAAAATTCGCGGGCGACGATGACTTTCTGTTTGTTGCCGCCGGAGAGACTGCCGGCATTTGTGTAAATACTGGGCGTGCGCACATCGAACTTTTCCACCAACATCTGCGCCTCGTCGTCAATTTGCGTCTGGTTTAACACCGGTCCCCGGGCAAACGGCGGCAGATAATACCGGTTCAGGCACAAATTGTCGGCAACCGTATACGCCATCACCAGGCCATGCTTCTCGCGGTCCTCGGGGATGTGCGCCACGTCTGACTCCGTCACCTGTCGCGGTAAGAAATGGGTTGTCTCTACCCCATCAATCTGCACCCGCCCAGCCCGCGCCGGCCGCAAACCCGTCAGGGCTTCCACCAATTCCCGCTGGCCGTTGCCTTGCACCCCCGCCACCCCCAGAATCTCGCCAGCGCGCACTTCCAGACTGACGCCGTTCACCGCCGGCTGGCGGCGATCATCATCTACGTGCAAATCTTGCACTTGCAACACTGGCTGCCCTGGATGCGCCTCCCCTTTCTTCACTTGCAAAATCACCTTACGCCCAACCATCATTTCCGCCAGACTGGCTTCAGTGGCCGCCGCCGGTTCCACCGTGCCCACCATTCGCCCCTGGCGCATCACGGCAATGCGATCCGCCACCCGCAGCACTTCCTTCAGTTTGTGCGTAATGAAGATGATGGACACCCCCTGCTGCGTCAGGTTACGCATGATCACGAAAAGTTCTTCCGCTTCTTGCGGCGTCAATACCGCCGTTGGTTCGTCCAGAATGAGGATGTCGGCGTGACGATAGAGCGCCTTGATGATTTCTACCCGCTGCTGGATGCCCACGGGCAGGTTGCGCACGAAGTCATCAGGGTTGACGGCCAGGTTGTACTGCTGCGACAGGTTGCGGATACGGTCGGCGACTTCATGCCGGTTGATGCGGCCCAGCATCGGAATTTTGGACAAAACGCCGCGGGTCTCTTCTACGCCCAGCATGATGTTTTCGGTAACGGTCATGACGGGAATGAGCATGAAGTGCTGGTGGACCATGCCAATGCCGGCATGAATGGCTTCATTCGGCGAATCCATTTCCAACTGGCGCCCATTCACCCAGATTTCCCCCTCATCCGGGCGGTAGAGGCCATACAGCATATTCATCAGGGTTGTTTTGCCGGCGCCGTTCTCCCCCAGCATGGCCAGCACTTCCCCTTTTTGCAGCGTCAGATCAACTGCATCATTCGCCAATACGCCAGGGAATCGTTTTGTCAGACCATGCGCTTCCAAAACAGGTGTCTTTGTCATCAACAAGGTTCTCCCAGGCCGCCAGACCAGCGCGCCGCGCCATCTGGTGGAATACGGGTTTGTTAACTGGCACTCTCTGCAAATTGTAGCCGCAAACGCCAAAGCCCGCTACATTTTATCTCGCCTGCTCTGGCGTCGAGGCTTCAGTTGAGGCTTCAGCCCGTTCAGCTTCACTCCCGCGAGAAAATCGCCAACAGCGGGTCGTGATCAGACATCCGGTACGGCGCAGCGGCGTCAGGCGGCGACAGGGGGAAACCGGCGTTGATGTGTAGCGCCTCTACCTGCTCCAGCCGCGCGAACAGGTCAGGGGATACCAGGATATGGTCTAGCGACTGCGTCGCCCCCTGGAAGATATAGGTGTACGGGTAGCCGGCGGGTGAATCGTAGAAACGATAGACGTGGCGCAGGCCGCCCAGTTCCAACGTGTCCAGCGGTAGCGTATCCAGGAAGGAGTTCAGGTCTCCCAAGACGACGAACAACCCTTCCGGGTCGGCGCTGCGTAGCTGCTCAATCAGGCTCATATTCCAGGCCGCCTGTTCCGTGCGCCGCGGCTCCGTGGCCGCTTCCCCGCCGGAGAGGGAAAGAAAATGGTTATTGAGCAGGTAGAGCGTAGCTGTCTCGCCACCCAGGGTGAGTTCCGCCGTGAGCAGCAGCGGCGGGCGGCTGAACAACCCTTCGGGCGCGGGGTAACTCTCCACCGTTACCACTGTCGCCTGGTCGGCGCGCACCAGGTAACCCACGTCAATCCCGCGCGAATCGAAGCCTTCAATCAGGTAGGGCGCGTAGTTGAAAGTAGCCAATGCCGGCAAAGCGACCAACTCCTGCAATATCTCTATGTTTTCTACTTCTTGCAGCCCCATGATCGTGGGCGCGCCCAGCGCCAGAATGGTATCAGCCAGTTTTTGCAATTGCTGTTCATACCCTTCTTTGTCTGGCGGCGGCGGATCGGAAGGGTGGGGGGGACGATAGTCAAATAGATTCTCCACGTTGAAGGTAGCAATGCTAAACTGGTCAGGCGCAGCGGCCGGGAAAGAAGCTAAAGGAGCCTCAACGCTGGTCACCATGGGCGGGGCCAACGGTTGGATTTTGTACTGGTCAAATGTGTATGCCAATGGTCCCGCCAATCCGGTCACCACGTCGCCCATCTTGACGGCGTAAGGCAGCGTACTCCCGTCGGCGTGAGTGATGCTGGCGCCATCGTCCACCACGATAAAGAACCCTTTCGCCGCTTCACGCGGCACGGTGG
>CAZDSN010000169.1:6432-7618 GCA_964507675.1 uncultured Ardenticatenaceae bacterium
GTGCCGGCATCGCCATCTGCCTCCAGGTCTTGCAGCCAGAAACCGCTTAGACCGGGGAACACCCCTGTGACCACGCCCGATGTTGTCAGGCGGCGGCGCACATAGGGCGAAACGTCGCCGGCTCCCTGGATGGCCCAAACAGGCACGCCATCGCCGACAAAAGTGCGAAACGGGGCGGTTTGCGCTAGCTCAAGCCATTGATCGGCATTGGCAGTCGCCGGTGGAATGACAATGGACCCGGCGGCGCTGCCAGCTACAACGGCTGTCAGACGGGCCACGGCGCTGCCGCCATCACCGGCAAGTTCGACAATGCGCCAGGTGACAACGTTGCCGGCAGCGATCCCATTATCCCATACCTGGACAGAGTGCAAATCCGGCGGCAGTTCCGCCGTTACGAGCACCCCCGTCATAGTTTGCGGCGTGTGGTTCCACACCCGTAGCGTCACCGTCACCGTTTCGCCTGGACGGGCGCTGTAAGGCGCATCCAGTTCCAGTCGCAAAATAGGCGGGAACACCTGGGCAATATCCGCCGGCTGTCGCGGCTTAAGCTGGCGCAAGCCATCATAGTATTCGCTGATCCCTGTGACGCGGTACGTCTGGCCCAATTCCAGCGGCTCCGCCGTGATGCCCGTTTCCTTTTCCACGTAAACCAGCGCCGTCTGTCCCTGTTCATCTGCCAGGTCAATCTCATAGGAGAAGGAAAACTCCTCAATGCGCGTGGCTACGCCTTGCAGCCAGGTAAGCCGGCCTAGAATGGCGTCGTCTGTTTGAATCTGGGCGGCGCTGACAGGCAGCGGCGACAATGCCTCCGATGCGGGCGTCTCATCTGGCGGCAGTAGTTCAATATCAGCCACCTCCGGCACCAGTTCCAGCGAATTGCGGTACACTTCAATGCCGCCGCGCACGCGCACGCGATCCCCAATGCCCACGGTGACTGCCCCCATGCCGCCGGGGATGTACACTTGAATGCCGCCGCTGTCGTCTTGCAGATAGAATTTGGTTCCGGTTGTGCCGGCAAAAAAGCCGCCCGTATACATGCTGGCTACCCCTTCCACAATCACATCCTGCCCCACCAACTGCCGCGCCACCGCCACCGGAACTGCACCTCCCCCCACCGTCAACTGCACCAGCGCGCCGTAGTGGCGCGGCCTAAGAGCCGCCGGCCCTTGGGCCGCCGCATAGTAAC
>CAZDSN010000170.1:0-7592 GCA_964507675.1 uncultured Ardenticatenaceae bacterium
TGTGGAAACCCAGCAGCGCAACAATGGCATTTACCACTCCGTGCGCGACCTGCGGAACGGAAACCTGATCAAAAATGTGACGAAATCTTCGGCGCGGAAGCTGTGGCATTATGCCATCACCCAGGCAGAATCGCACAAACTGGATCCTGGCAAGATTCAATGGCTGAACGACAAAGCCGTGCTGAATATGCGGCGCAAGGACGATTATGTCTGGTACGATCTGGCGCTGCAAGATGGGGATAAGGTGCGCGTTTTCTATGGGGTGACGGACAGCGGGCTAAATGACGAATGGCTGACGGTAATTGAGCAGAGCGGGATGACGCCCAAATGAGTTCGGAGCAGTACCTGGTGGGGATATTGACGGTAAGCGACCGTGGGGCGCGCGGAGAATATGCGGATCGCAGCGGGCCGCTGATTTTTGACCGGCTCAGCGGGCGCACTTCCTGGGCTGTGGTAGAACAAGCCATCGTACCTGATGATGAAAGCCGTATCGCCGATATGCTGCGCCGTTGGCTGCACGCCGGACTGCATCTGATCCTGACCACCGGCGGCACCGGGTTCGCGCCGCGCGACGTAACCCCGGAAGCCACCCGCCGCGTCATTGAACGAGAAGCGCCAGGCATTGCCGAAGCGCTGCGCGCCGAAAGCTTGAAAATTACGCCGCACGCCATGTTGTCACGGGGGATTGCCGGCATTTGTGGCCACACCCTGATCATCAACCTGCCCGGCAGCCCCAAAGCAGTCGCCGAAGGCATGGACATCTTGCTGCCCGTTTTGCCCCATGCCCTGGATCTGCTCAACGCTGCGCCCGATACGGAACAGCAGCACCGCATGGTATAGGATTTTCTCGCCGCCTGCCATGCGCGGCATCATCCGCCCCACCCTGCCGGCATATGACCGTAACCCCTTTTGACCTCCTCCATCTGGATGACCTGCTCACCGGCCAACAGCGCCGCCTGCGCCAGCAGGTGCGCGACTACGTCGTCGAACGGGTGCTGCCCCACATCAACCCGTACTGGGAGCGGGCTGAGTTTCCGCAAGCGATCGCTTACGGCCTGAAAGATCTGCCCATTATGGGTGGTATGCTGGCAGATTACGGCTGCGCGGGGCTGGATGCTCTGTCTGCCGGTCTGGTGCGTTATGAATTAGGGCGCGGCGATGGTTCAATTGGCACATTTTATGGCGTCCATTCGGGGCTGGCCATGGGCAGCATTGGGCTGTTAGGGTCTGAAGAACAAAAGGCGCGCTGGCTGCCGGACATGGCCCGCCTGGAGAAAATTGGCGCATTTGGTCTCTCTGAACCGGAGCGCGGCTCCGACGCGGCCAACGTCCTAACCACCGCCCGCCGCGATGGGGACAGCTACCTCTTAAACGGGCAGAAGCGCTGGATTGGAAACGCCGCGATTGCGCACCGCCTGATCATCTGGGCTAAAGATGAAGCCGGACAGTTTGGCGGGTTTGTGATTGAGGAACCGCAGGATAATCCAGGGGTGCACATAGGCAATATTGCCGGCAAAATCGGCAAACGCGCCGTTCTCAATGCGGATATTACCTTGCAGGATGCGCGCGTGCCTGCCGCCAACCGGCTGGCCGGCGTCCACTCCTTCCACGACGTCAGCCGCGTGCTGGCCCACACCCGCTATACCATCTGCTGGGAAGCGGCGGGCATTGCCGCCGCCTGCCTGGAGTATGCCCTGGCTTATGCGCAGCAGCGGCAGCAGTTTGGCCGCCCCATCGCCAGCTTCCAACTGATCCAGCAGAAACTGGTAGAAATGGCCGCCGACGTAACCCAGATGCAGCTCTTTTGCTTCCGTCTGGGGCAGTTGATGGCGCAGGGACAGGCCAGCAGCGAGATGATCTCGCTGGGCAAATACAACAACGCGGCCAAGGCCCGCCGCGTGACAGCCCTGGCGCGGGAACTCTTGGGCGGCAACGGCATCCTGCTGGAAAACCACATTGCCCGCCTGATGCTGGATGCCGAGACGATTTACACTTACGAAGGCAGCAACGAAATCAATTTGTTGATTGTGGGGCGCGCCCTGACGGGCATCAGCGCCTTTGTTTGATTACGTCCCTGGCGGCCACACGCCAGCACCGGGCGCATCCCCGTTGGATGCGCTGGCAGTAACCTGCTGGCCGGCAAAACGGCCAGTTATTCTGAGACCGTCACCAAGAGGGAGGTCGCCTTGGCTGCTGAAAACATTGATCCATTTATATCTGTTTCCCCCACTGCCGCGCCGGTCCGCCGGCGGCGACAGCGCCGATGGCGGTCGGCAGCCATGCTGGTGGCGCTGTTGCTGCTAACTGGCACGGTCGTGCAGCATTGGGGCGCGCAGGCGGCAGCGCCAGCGCTGGCAGACGCGCCGTTGCCACCAATGGCGGCTGATCCGGTTGTGCGCGAAATTGACCAGGCGCGCACCCTGACCATTAACGGCATCAATCCCATAGACCTGTCCGGCATTCGCCAGGATGTGGGCGATCTGAACATGGACGGGCTGCCCGACCTGGTAATTGGGGGACGCCAGGCGGATCCGGGCGGGCGCGAAGATGCCGGGGAGACGTATGTTCTCTTTGGGCCGCTGCCGGATGGCGTATTGGAGCTAAGCACAGATGCCGACGTGACTATTCATGGCCTGGACGCGGGCGACCATTCGGGCATTGGCGTTGCTGTGGGCGACTTTAACGCCGATGGCATCAACGATCTGGCCATTGGGGCGCGCCGCGCCGACCCGGATGGGCGGGAAAATGCAGGCGAGGCGTACATTGTGTTTGGGCCGTTGGCTGCCGGCATTTACGAACTGGCCGACGTGCGCGACGTTACTTTCAACGGGATTGACCCGTTTGATGAAACAGGCGTGGGCGTGGCCGGCGGCGACGTCAATGGCGACGGTTACGAAGACCTGACCATTGGCGCGCGCCAGGCTGACCCCGATGGCCGTGAAGATGCGGGCGAAACCTACGTCGCCTTTGGCCCCTTCAAGGCAGACGGAACCTATGAACTCTCCCAGGCAGACATGCTCATTAAAGGCAAACGGCGCGGCGACCTTTCCGGTTATGGCCTGGACACCGGCGACATCAACCACGATGGCCACCTGGATTTGCTGCTGGGCGCTTGGGCGGCGGAGGGAGGCGGCGTTCTCAACGCCGGCGAACTGTACGTTCTCTTCGGCCCACGTCCGGCGGGCGTCTGGGATTTGCTGACAGATGCGGACATCACCGTCAGCGGCCTGGGGGAAGAAGACCACCTGGGCGTGGGGGCGCGCAGCGGCGACATCAACCTGGATGGGTATGATGACCTGATGGTCGGGGCCACCACGTCGGACCCGGACGGACAACTGGAAGCGGGCGAGGCATACATCGTCTATGGGCCGCTGCCGGCAGGCTATTACTACCTGGGCGATATTGTGGATTTCATCTTCAACGGCATTGACTCCGCCGATTATTTTGGGATTGGCGTGTCCAATGGGGACATCACCAACGATGGCCTGCCCGACCTCATTTTTGGGGCATTTCGCGCCGATCCACACGGTAAATTCAACGCGGGCGAGACGTACGTCGTACGAGGGGCTATTGCCGACCTCTCTGTCACGCAGCAGGTGAATACCCCCCTGCCCCAGACCGGCCAGCCGCTCACCTATCAGATTGACGTGAGCAATAACGGCCCCAGTGACGCCGCCAACGTCAGGCTGGTAGACCAGCTTTCACCCGACGTCACCTTTGCCAATACCAGCCACCCCGACGAATGTGTTTACGACCAGGAAACACACACCGTCATCTGTACTGCCGCCTCCTGGCCGGCAAACGTGAGCCTATCGGTTTACATTTCGGTCTTGCCGGAAGTAGACACCTCTATCAGTAACACGGTCTCGTTAATCAGCGAAGTGCCCGACTCTAACCTGAACAACAATACGGCTACGGTCAACGTCATCGTACAACCCGCGTGCAGCGGTTTGACGCCTACTATCCTGGGCAGCAACGGAAATGACACTCTGGCAGGCACGGCGGGCGACGATGTCATTTTTGGACGCGGCGGCAATGATATTATTCTAGGGTTAGAAGGGAATGACGTACTGTGCGGCGGCACGGGAGATGACGGGATCAGCGGCGATGCCGGCAATGATTATCTATTAGGCGAAAGCGGTCAGGATCACCTGACCGGGCTGGCTGGCGCAGACACTTTCTGGGGCGGCCCCGGCGACGATCTGATTGGGGGCGGTGAGGGCGATGACGATGCCAGTTGCGGCCAGGATAACGATTACTTCGACGGCGGCCCCGATTTCGACTCAGCCTTAAGCAACTGCGAAGTGGTGGTGAATGTGGAAGACCCGGGCCAGGAAAACCAGCCGTGACGCCACACCAGGTCGTAGACCGCAAAAGGCGTGCCGGTAGGGGCTGTTTTCAAACTCGCCCCTACCATGCGGCGCGCCAATTCATGCTGCTGGCGCTGCTGCTGGGAACGTTCTGGTCTACGCCCCGGCCGCCGGCTTTGCTCCCTACCCCCGGCGGCGTCACCGACTATGGTCAAAGTTACTATTACGCCCAGACAGCCTGGGCCAGTTTACACCGCGACGGACGCAATTCCGACTTTGCCCCCCTGGTGGCCCCCACGGCCAACCAGGTCAAATGGACGGCGCTGGATGGCGCGACCGTTCCTATTGCCGTGGTGTTTGGCCCCGAGGGGCATCTCTACGTGACCAGCGGGCGCGGGCCGGGTTCCAGCCATTTACACGCCCTGGATGCCGATGGGAATACCGTCTGGGAGTCGCCGCCGCAGCAAAGCCTGGATGATCTGGATTCAGGGGCCGTCTTTGGCTCGCCAACGGTAGATCGGGATGGCGTTATCTACCTCAGCGACAGCAATCAGTTTTGGGCGTTTAACCCGGACGGCAGCGTCAAGTGGGTGACAGACATCCCGTTTGCCCAGTCCCCTTTCGTCACGGCCATTATCACGCCACAGGGGTACGTGGGCGGCGTCACGTTTGACGGCAAAGTGGCCTTTTACCAGCGGGCAGATGGGACGCTGGCTCTGCCCGTGCTCGATCTGCCCGGCGGGCCAGGCCCGGCGGCCGTGTCGCCGCCGCCCGGCGTGTTTGGCGGCGGCTTACTGGACCCCACTTTAATTGATGACCTGTACAATCGCCTCTTTGGCTATGAATTCGAGGTCAACAACACCCCGGCCATCAGCGCGCAAACGGGCCGCATCTTCATAGTCGCCGCCGGAGCCACGCCAGACGCAGGCGTACTGTATGGGATTGACATCCTCAATGGGCAAATGGAGATCGCTTTCCAGGCAGAAATGGGCAGCGGCAGCGGCACAGCGCCGGCAGTGGCCGCCGACGGCAGCCTGGTATTTGTGGCCGATGGCAGTCACGTCATGTATGCCGTGGACGCCCAAACAGGCCAGGTGGTGTGGACAACAGAGGGCGCCAGCATTGCCGCCTCCCCCACCATCGGGCCAGACGGCACGCTGTACACCGGCGGCGGCAATCTCTCTGCTCTCGATCCGGCCAATGGGGACATATTGTGGAGTGTCAACTTTGACGAACTGGCGGCTTCTTTGCTGCCGGCATTGCCGCCAGAAACGCCCTTTGTGGTGACTGGGCTGCCTGCCGGCAAAGTAAACGGGGTCATTACCGCCTCGGCGCGGCAGTTGTGGGTGGTGGTCACGCTGGGTTACGACCTGGCGCTGACGCCGAACGGCGGCGCACTGCCGCTGCCCAAACTGGTAGCGCTGGCATCGGTAGACCCGGCTGACGGCGGGCTGAATGGCTATACGCTGGTACGCGATACGAATGAAAGCGACGTGACGATTGATGCAGATGGCAGCCTGTACGTTTCCCACGCCGCTTTGCTGTCGTCGCTCTTTTACTATGGCCTGAACCCGATTTTGCCGCCGGAACTGCAACTGCCCACTGCGCCGCTGGCGGGTATCACGGCGCTGGAGCCTGTTTCCATGAGGGACCTGGCAGTTGCCGGCATTGATTGGGTACAGGAATTGAATGCGCAGGCGCTGGCGGAACTGCCCGGCGGCGATTTGCAGGCAGCGTTCACGGCGACGCGGCAGGGCCGGATGCAGTTGGCGGCGACAGCAGATACAATCCTGGATGCCGCCAGTTGGGGGGAAATCCCACCGGACACGGCAGCGGCGGCGCGCGCTGAAGTGGTGCAGGCGCAAAATGCGCTGACCACCGCTCGCGCCATTCTGGGACAGCCCAATCCGGCCCCGTTTTGGCAATGGCTGGCGAGGCAGTACGTAGAATATGCGGTTGCGGCCCTGAACACGGCGGCAGCGCTGTTAACACCCACTCCCCGGCCCACTCCCTGAAGGGAGAGGGAGGCAAGGCCCTCTCCTTGAAAGGGGAGGGCGCGTTCAATGGGCAGGTTGGCAACCTGCCCCACAAGGAGAAAGACGGATGAAGGCAGACATGCTTACCAGCGAACACCTGATGTTTCAAGACGCGGTGCGCCGGTTTATGGAGGGGGAAATCGCCCCCTACCACCAGCAGTGGGAAGCGGACGGCATTGTTCCCCGCCACCTGTGGCGGCAGGCAGGTATGCTGGGCTTCCTGTGCATGGACGCGCCGGAAGAGTTTGGCGGCATGGGGGTGTCCGACTTCCGTTACAGCGCCATTGTCATTGAGGAACTGGCGCGCATCAATGCCAGCGGTCCCGGCTTTGCCATTCACAGCGATATGGTGGTGCCGTACATCACCAGGTACGGCACGGCAGCGCAAAAAGAGCGGTGGCTGCCACGGCTGGTAACCGGTGAGTGGATCGCCGCTGTGGCCATGACGGAACCCAACACAGGCAGCGACCTGGCCGGCGTGAGCACGACGGCTATCCGCCGCGGCGACCATTACCTGCTGAACGGGCAGAAAACGTTCATCTCCAACGGCATCCTCAGCGACCTGGTGGTGGTGGTGGCCAAGACCGATCCTCAGGCCGGCAGCCGCGGTATCAGTCTGTTGGTGGTGGAGCGGGGTATGGCCGGTTTTGAGCGGGGGCGCAACCTGGAAAAGATCGGCATTCACGCCCAGGACACCGCCGAATTGTTCTTCCGCGATGTGGAAGTGCCCCAGGAAAACCTGTTGGGCCAGGAAGGGCACGGTTTCTACTATTTGATGCAGGGATTGCCACGGGAACGGCTGACAATTGCCGTTACCGCCGTGGCCTCCGCGGAGGCCGCCCTGGCCTGGACGATCCAATATTGCCGCGAGCGCACCGCTTTCGGCCAGCCCATTGGTAAATTCCAAAACAGCCGCTTTGCCCTGGCGGAGATGCATACAGAAGTGGAAATTGGGCGAGTTTTTCTGGACCATTGTATTATGCTGCACAATGCCGGCCAGTTGAGCGCGGATAAGGCAGCGATGGCTAAATATTGGACGACGGATATGCAGTGGCGGGTGACGGATCAATGTTTGCAGTTACACGGCGGTTATGGGTATATGCTGGAGTATCCTATTGCCCGCGCTTTCCGTGACTGCCGCGCCCAGCGTATCTACGGCGGCACGAACGAGATCATGAAAGAAGTTGTGGGCCGCGCGCTGGGGTTTTAGAGGTGGGGTTTTACGGGCGACTCCCCCATGCGCAGG
>CAZDSN010000171.1:0-7571 GCA_964507675.1 uncultured Ardenticatenaceae bacterium
GGGAGTGGCTTCACAACCACTGACCACCGTTCACTGACCACTATAAGGAGAAACTATGAGTACCCACAACCGACTTCATCCCGTTCCCTCTGACCTGGACATCGCCCAAGCCGCTGCCGTGCGCCCCATTATGGAGATTGCCACTGAGCTGGGGCTGGAAGCAGACGACCTGATTCTGTTTGGCCGCAATAAGGCCAAAGTGCATCTGGATGTGCTGCAAAAAGTTTCCAACCGCCCCAAAGGCAAATACATTGATGTGACTGCTATTACGCCCACGCCGTTGGGTGAAGGCAAAACGACCACCACCGTCGGCCTGGTGCAAGGGTTGGGCGTCCTGGGGCACAAGGCCATTGCCTGCATCCGCCAGCCCAGCCAGGGGCCAACGTTTGGCATCAAAGGGGGCGCCGCCGGCGGCGGCTACAGCCAGATTATCCCCATGGAGGATTTCAACCTGCATCTGACAGGCGATATTCACGCCATCACCGCCGCCCACAATCTGGTAGCCGCAGCGATTGATGCCCGCTGGTATCACGAGGACCGCATGAGCGATGCCCAACTATCGGCGATTGGGTTGAAGCGATTGGACATTGACCCGTACAACATCACCTGGAACCGCGTAATTGATGTAAACGACCGCGCTTTGCGCAACATTATCATTGGCCTTGGGCCAAAGGAAGATGGCCGTCCCCGCCAGACGGGTTATGACATCGCCGTAGCCAGCGAAATTATGGCTATTCTGGCTCTGGTGGACGGCCACGATTACAAATCCACCTTAAAAGATTTGCGCCAGCGCTGCGGGCGTATCGTTATGGGCAGCAGCAAGAACAAGCAGCCGATCACGTTGGACGACCTGGGGGTAGCGGGTGCGGTTACGGTGCTAATGAAGGACACCATCCATCCTAACCTGATGCAGACGTTGGAAGGGCAGGCTGCTTTTGTCCATGCCGGCCCATTCGCCAATATCGCCCATGGCAACTCTTCCATTGTCGCCGACCGGCTTGCTTTGCATCTGGGAGATTACGTAGTCACCGAATCTGGCTTTGGCGCGGACATCGGCATGGAGAAGTTCTTCGACATCAAGTGCCGCTATTCAGGGCTTGTGCCTGACTGCGTGGTGCTGGTAGCCACAATCCGGGCGTTGAAGATGCACGGCGGCGGGCCGCGTGTCGTTCCAGGCAAGCCGTTGGACAAAGCGTACACGGAAGAGAATCTGGACCTGTTGGGCAAGGGCATGGCTAACCTGGCGGCTCATATCCGTAACGCTCGCCGCTTCGGCGTGCCTGTCGTCGTGGCCGTCAACAAATTCCATACCGATACCGCCGCGGAAGTGGCGTTGGTGCGGCAAATGGCAGCCACGGCCGGGGCAGAAGTAGCGGCCATGAGTGACCATTGGGCTAACGGCGGTGATGGCGCGGTGGAACTGGCACATGCCGTGGTGGCAGCCTGTCAGAAACCGGTTAACTTCCAGTTCCTTTACCCGCTGGATATCTCCATCAAGCAAAAAATCGAGACTATTGCCAAAGAGATCTACAACGCGGCAGACGTCAGTTACGAGCCATTGGCAGAGCAGCAAATCAAACAGTATGAGGCCAATGGTTTTGGTGGGCTGCCTATTTGCATGGCCAAGACCCATTTGAGCATCAGCCACGATCCGGCGCTGAAAAACGCGCCCACCGGCTACACGCTGCCTGTGCGCGAGGTACGGGCATCGGTAGGGGCAGGGTTCATTTACCCGATACTGGGCGAAATGCGCACCATGCCTGGCTTGGGCAGCAAGCCGGTCTACATGAATGTGGATATTGACGAAGATGGTCGCGTAGTAGGCCTGTTTTAGACTTTGCAACGCAAAGTCTGTTTCGCGTTTGTTGTAGAGACGTTGCGATGCAGCGTCTCTACGGGGCGACCCGGCGGGCCATGATGATGTCTGGTTTGCCCCAGCCGTTGGCGTCTGGCACAACGCCGACGATGGCGTAACCCATTTTTTGATAAAACTCATACGGATGGCCGCGCAGATTGCGAATGTTAGCCACCTGTTCCCACAAATTCGTGTACAGGTCGGCGCCGCCTAACGTAGTCATGTCGCTGACGTCATCTGAACCCAGGATAATGGTCAGCCCGCCCCGCTGCCGCACCTGCTCTTCCAGGTCGAGCGCCAGCGCCCGCCCGATCCCCTGCTGTTGCCACGCTGGCGCCACCACCAGCGGATGCAGTTCCCATACATGGCCATCATATTCGGGCCGGCCGCCAACCCAACCCAGGACGGAGCCATCATCGGCGAAGGCGGCGCGGCAAATCATCTCCGGTGACAAACATTCCTGCACTTCGGTCAGGGCGCTATCTATATCAGGCCAGGAATCGGGCCAATGCTGGGCAAAGCCAGCCACTAACAGCGCCGCTGCCTGGTACACAGCCTCTTCATCTTGGGGAAACAGGTCTCGAATTTCCATATAATCCCTTGAATTCATGTTTCGACAGACTCAACCAGCGGTAGGGGCGGAAGTCCTAATCTCATTCATGTCCTTCGTCTAATTCGTGGCGAAATTTGAACCTGCCGCACCTGGCTCAAAACTGTGGCAGGTAGGCGGCGAATTGGGTCAGGTAATCGTCCAGGATAGCCCCGGCGCGCTGAATGTCGTCAATCATCGGGTCGAGGAGAAGCGCTTGCAGCGCTATTTGCCGGTCGCCGCTGACAGCGGCATCCACCACCAGTTCGACGAGGGCGGCTTCGCGGCGGCACAGTTCGGCAATGGCTGGCGGCAGCGGCCCAATGGGAAGAGGCTGCACGCCCATGCTGTTCAGGAGTGCCGGCACTTCCACCACCACCTCCGCCCCCAAATTAGCAATCGCCCCCCGGTTGGGCACATTCACTGTCTCCTCGTACTGGTTCAAATTCCCCCAGATACCCTCCACCAACTCTACCGCCCCTTCACTCTTCGACTCGCGCATGGCATCTATGGACATCTTTCCCGCAGCCATCTGCCCTAACAGATACCAGTTCAAATCCCGCCACGCCTCATTTCCGCCCCAATCATACAGCGGAATCTCATACCGCTCCCAGGGGCGCGCCTGCGTATCGTGCAGCCAGGGCAAATACTCGCACAAATGCGTATCCCCCGGCATGGGGCAATAGTCAAAAATGCGGAATAGTTCCATGGACAACGGCTCCATGCCAGATGGCGCACTCGCGCGCGCCGCCCGCAAAGCGGAATACAAATCCGCCCCCGTTTCTTTATCGCGCACATCCACCAGCCAGATGAAATGGTTTAACCCCGCCACCTTAATCTTCATGTGCCGCCGCCCTGCTTCGGCCATCATGCCAATGTTGGGCACGTTGCCCGGATCAGAGTGGAAGCGCACCCCCGGCGGGACAGTGATGCCGTAACGGTCGGCCAGCAGCGTGGCCACTATCGCGTAACCCACCTCTATCTGGTGGCATTTGCCTACGGTTTTAATAGAGGTGTATTTCGTCACCGCCCGCGTCAGCCGCGGCAGCGGGTTGCTGAAGTTGATCAACCAGGCGTCAGGGCACAGCGCTTCCATATCGCGGGCAATGGCTAAGAGGGGTGGAACTTGCCGGCAGGTGTGCATAAAACCGCCTGGCCCCCCATTCTCTCCATACGGCTGCCGCAGCCCATGCTTGATGGGAATCTCCCAATCCATTCGCCACAACACCTCCCGCGGCGGCACTTCAATAGACACAATCACAAAATCCGCCCCCGCCAGCACTTCCCGCCGCTCTGTACTGGCGCGGATCGTCATCCCCGCCTCCCATTCATGATTCATGCGCTCCGCCACCTGCGCTACCAACCCCAGCGATTTCTTATCCAGGTCCACCAGGCTTAAGGTGCTCCCGTGCAACGCCTGGCTGCGGATGAGCGTGGCCAGAGTGCCCGGACCAAAACTGCTGCTGCCTGCGCCAATAATCACAATGTGTGGTGTAGTAGACATAAAACAATTCCTTTGACAAAGGACGCCAGGAACACCGAAAACTTTGTGTCCTTTGCAGTTAGTAGATACAAATTTAGCCACCCTAAAATTCGCCAGACTCCAGTAACTAATTATACTTAGATATGGGTGAGGGGAAACAGATTACATTGAGGCTGCGTTATATTCATCTTCACAAGGAGAACTCCGCATGACCAATCAACCAATGACTGGCGACGTTTACTATCCTGCACCCGAAATTGTGCGCGACGCACACATACCCAACTACGACGCCGTTCACCATATGGCCGTGGCTGATCTACCCGGGTTCTGGGGGAAAATTGCCGCCGATAACTACGAGTGGTACGCTCCCTGGGAAAGCGTCCTGGACGATAGCAACGCCCCTTTTTACAAATGGTTTGCGGGGGCCAAAGTAAACATCGTCCACAATGCCCTGGATCGCCACATGCGCACCGCCACCCGCAATCAGGCTGCCCTCATTTTTGAGGGCGAACCAGGCGACATCAGCACCTACACGTACCAACAACTGAATTACGAAGTCAGCAAATTTGCCAGCGTCCTGCGCTCTATGGGTGTGCAAAAAGGGGATCGCGTCACTATCTACATGGGACGCATTCCCGAATTGATTATTGCCATGCTGGCTTGCGCCAAAATTGGAGCTATGCACTCTGTTGTTTACGGCGGCTTTTCCACCGAAGCGCTGCTGGGGCGTATTGAAGACAGCGGCTCAAAACTGCTCATCACCTGCGATGGCGCGTGGCTGCGCGGCAAAATTATTGAGTTGAAGCAAATCGCCAATGACGCCGTGGATCGTGCCGGCACAATTCAATCCGTCATTTGCGTCAAGCGCACCGGGCAGGATGTGGAAATGGTCGCCGGGCGCGACTACTGGTATCACGATTTAATGGCTCTGCCTGTGGCTGACCCCAAAGCAAGCACGGAAGTGATGGAGGCAGAAGACCCTCTCTTCATTCTGTACACCTCGGGCACGACTGGCAAACCCAAGGCCATTCTGCACACCCATGGCGGCTACATGGTGGGTACGAGCACCACCCTCAAATGGGTTTTCGACATCAAGCCAAACGATGTCTGGTGGTGCGCCGCCGATCCGGGCTGGATCACCGGCCACAGTTACATCGTCTATGCGCCGCTGATACTGGGTGCAACCAGCTTCATGTATGAAGGCGCCCCTACCTACCCGTACCCCGACCGCTGGTGGTCCATGGTCGCCAAATATGGCATCACCATCCTCTATACCGCCCCCACTGCTATTCGCGGCCTGATGCGTTTTGGAGAAAGCTGGCCCGATCGCCACGACCTTTCCAGTCTGCGCCTGCTGGGTTCGGTGGGCGAACCCATTAATCCTGAAGCGTGGAAATGGTATTATCGAGTTATCGGTAAGGAAAAATGCCCCATCATGGACACCTGGTGGCAAACGGAAACAGGCTGTTTCATGATTACGCCGCTGCCCAGCGTCCCCCTCAAACCCGGCTCCGCTACGCGCGGGTTCCCTGGGATTCAAGTAGACGTTGTCAATGAGGACGGTGAACCTGTAGCCACCAACGAAGAAGGTTTTCTGGTCATCAAATCCCCCTGGCCGGCCATGTTGCGCACCATCTTTGGCGACCCTGACCGTTACGTGGCCCAATATTGGAGCCGCTTTGCCGATCAGGGGTGGTATCTGCCGGGAGATAGCGCTAAGAAAGACGAAGATGGCTATATCTGGGTGATTGGCCGCATTGACGACGTGATCAAGGTGTCTGGTTACCGCCTGGGGACGGCGGAAATTGAAAGCGCGCTGGTCAGCCACCCGGCCGTGGCCGAAGCAGCGGCTATTGGCGTACCGGATGAACTCAGAGGCAACATCATTAAGGCGTTCTGCATTCTGCGCCAGGGATTCGAAGGCAGCGAGAAGCTGTCAATCGAACTACGCGAACATGTGGCTCATGAGATGGGGCCGATTGCCAAACCGGCCACAGTAGACTTTGTAGACAGCCTGCCCAAAACACGCTCCGGCAAGATTATGCGCCGCATCTTGAAAGCCCAGGTGATGGGACACGAAATGGGCGACCTGTCCACGCTGGCCGATTAGGTATAAGTTCATAGACCTTATACGAGGGCGCGTTATGTAAACCTGTAACTAAAAATCTGACAGGTCTCCAAGACCTGTCAGGTCTCATTTCCACCCGTTAGATAGAGTAAGAACGTTTGCGCACCAGACGGCTGCCCCAGATGATGAACGTGACCAGCACTGTCCAGCCAGCAATCAGGCGAGCCGACGTGGCATTGACCACCGTTGTGCGCATGGCCGTCGGGTCGTCGGTGAGCAGGAAAGCGCCAACCAGGAAAAGAAGAACGCTGGCTATAGAGAGGACATCCATGAGCATATTAGGCTCAAAGTTGCGGCGCTCCAATTTCCGCCCGCGCACTGTCAGATAGAGAACGAAGGCGGCCGCCGCAAAAATGAGGATCATCATCAGATAACCGATCGGCTGGCCGCGCGGAATTTCGGGGCTGCGCTGAAAGATGAAAATAACCAGCAGATTGAGCAAGACGACAATGACCCAACCTGCGCGAGACAGCGGCGCTTCGTTCCAATCGCGGCGCACGATCCGGTTGGCCAGGTAAAAAGTGAGCACCGATTGCACGGTGCCCCACCAAAAGATGACGGTAAACAGCATCTGCCCCCAGTTAAGCCCCAAGAAGTTTGGTTCCACAAAAGCCACGCCCGAGAAGAGGCACTGATAAACGACCCCATAGGTAAAGGCCAATATGAAAAGGTGGTAGTCGCGCAGGTGAAAGCGGCGGATCAGCGCGTCTTGCATAGCGAACAGGGTAAAGTAAGCGGTAAACATAATCACAATGAAGAAGGGACGGGCTATGAAAGCGTTGACGCCGCGCAAGGAGTATTCAAACAATACGTTGAATAAGGTGGCTACCAGGGTAAGTTTTAGCGTGTTGGACATGTTTCCTCCGTATGTTGTCGTTGAGACTCAATCATAACCGAACAATCAGGCCGGACCATGCCGGCATTTCCCCCACACGCACCCCATCCCCCTCTACCCTCACCTCTCCCACACCCCATACCCGCAAGGGCGCGGCGCTGAACAGAGGTACAATGGCTGACGGTATGCCTTTCGTCCGCGTCATCACCACCAACAACCGTTCCTCATCCCATACCCGTAAAAACGCAAACGCCTCCGCCTCCACCCACACCAGCCGCCAATCCCCCTGGCGCAGCGCCGTGTGCGCCCGCCGCAGGTGAATCAACGAGCGCGTAAACTGCCAGGTCTCCTGTTGCCAGCTTTGCGGATCGTCCCACGGAAACGTGCGGCGGCAGTCAGGGTCATGCCCGCCTGTCATACCAATTTCGTCCCCATAATACACGCCCGGCGCGCCGGGCAGGGTCATCTGAAACAACGTCGCCTGCCGCCAGCGCTGCGCGTCCTCACCACACAGGTGCAGGAAGCGGGGCGTGTCGTGGCTGGAAAGCAAATTCTGATTCACCAGCGTCACCGGCTCAGCATACATCATCAACATCTGCTGCACCCCGTCCAAAAAATCAGCCGTAGCCATACGCCCACGGCCAAAATATTCCAGGCACAGCGAACGAAAGGTGTAATTCA
>CAZDSN010000172.1:0-7567 GCA_964507675.1 uncultured Ardenticatenaceae bacterium
CGCGTGAGATTGTTTTTGAAGCATGGGCGGGTTGCCAACCCGCCCTACGGAGTTGACTATTTTCGAAGGAGACAACCATGTTCGAGAACCTTAGCTTGATTGGCGGCATTGTTATCCTGCTGTGGCTGCTTAGTTTACTGCTCTATTTTCGCACGTCTGGCCAGCACCGCAGCTTACATAATAAGGTTGACGCCCTTAATAAACAACTGGACCAGATGGATAAGTGACAGTCTGAATTGGCGGATGTGCGGAGAGGGGCTTACGGATTGAAAAATGCCAGAGTCACCTGATGTGCAACTTTTGTGCTGCCGTAGAGGGGGGGGTGTTCTGTAGAGGACGAGAAGATGCGACAAAGGCTGATTTTGCTTTGCCTATGTGTAGGGAGTATGTTGTTAGCAGGCTGTCTGGACCAACTGGGCGGGCCAGATGCCTGCGACGGCGATGGCGTACTGTTTACGGATAACTTTGCGGCTGACCACGATTGTGGTTGGGCGGTATACAACCAGGGAGGCGCTGTGGCCGAGATGGTGGAAGGCGTGATGCGCCTCAGCACCAGCCAGCCGGGTCAGGTATGGTGGACAAATCCGCAGCGAGAGTTTGACGACGTGATCATTACGGCCCAGGCGCGCCAGGTAGATGGGCCTGACGACAATGCTTATGGCGTCATATGCCGTTACCAGAACGCGGATAACTTTTACATTTTCCTGATCAGCGGCGATGGATATTACGCCATTGGCAAATACCAGAGCGGCAGTGAGCAAATCGAATACCTTTCCGGCGGCGGGCAGTTTCAGGCATCTGATATCATCAACCAGGGTGTGGCCACTAACCAGATTCGGGCAAGCTGTATTGGCAACGAGTTAAGCCTGGCCGTGAATGGCCTGCCGCTGGCCACAGTTACAGACCCCACATTTGTTGTCGGCGACATTGGCCTGGGAGCCAGCACTTTCCAGCCAGGGACAGCCGTCATTGCGTTTGACAATGTTCAGGTACTGGCGCCGTAACCGGGGCGCGCCGCCCGCGGTCAGATGGTTGGTAGTCTTGCAAATGGGGGTATTGGCAGGGTTGTTATGGCTTGTTGGCTGCGGTCAGGGGCAGAGTTCGACGACGGCAGATGGGAATGGCGATATTCTGTTTGCTGATGCGTTTAGGCCTGGACAGACCGGGCAGTGGCACACGGAGGCAGATGCCAGTGGGTTAACAGCCATAGAAGGTGAACGGCTGGTGGTAGTGATTCAGGCGCCTACGATGATCCAATATGCCGGTTTACGCGAGCCGCTTTTGGCCGATTTTGCGCTGGAAGTAGATGCCACGCTGGTGGAAGGGCCGACGGACAGCAGCTATGGAATTTTGTTCCGCTTGCAGGAGGGTGGCGGCTTCTACCGGTTTAATATCACGGGCGATGGGTTTTATATTTTGGATCGGCTGAATCCTGACGGAACCTGGACCTGGTTGACGCCTGCCGGATGGACGGAGTCGCCGGCCATTAAGCAAGGCGCGAATGCTGCCAACCGGTTGAAAATAATTGCCGGCGGTCCGAACATTATTGTATTTGTGAATGGCGAGCCATTGGGTCAGTTTACGGATGCCATGGGGTATACGCGGGGGCAGGTGGCGTTAAATGCCGGCACTTTTAACCAACCCGGCGTCCGCGTCGCTTTTGACAACCTCATGGTTCGCCGGCCCTGAGCCTACCCGCCAATATGCTTTTTCATGACAGGGCGATTTTTAATGGGGCGACGGCTGCAAGAGTTGTACCAACCGGGCGATCGAATTGAAATCTTATTGGCTGTTGCTGAAGGCGCGTGGCAGCCGGCCATTGTTTTACGTCACCATCCCCCGGGCATGTGGGTAGCTACGACGGATGGTCATGCCTGGTTTGTGACCAATACGCGACGGGTGCGTCTCTCCACAGCGCCAATCGTTCCCCCTCCGTCTACAGGGTAAAGTGAAACGCCATGCGCCAGGCCGTCGTTGCCCAACTGCTGCAGCTCAATCAGACTTTTTACGAGAAAATGGCGGCTCCTTTTGCCGGCAGCCGCCAGAAACCGTGGCCTGGATTTGCTGCGTTAAGCCGCTGGTTGCCGGCAGAGTGCCCTGATTTCCTTGACGTGGGCTGCGGCGATGGCCGGTTGGGGCGTTTCTTACTGCAGTCAGGACGCATTCAAACGTACACAGGCGTTGATTTTAGCCAATCGCTGCTGCACATTGCTCAAACGCTTATGGCAGGAACCTTCTGGCAGCGCGACCTCAGCCAACCCGACAGCCTGTACGATCTGCATCAGTATGACGGTATCGCCTGTCTGGCGACGATGCAGCATATTCCGGGACGAGCTAACCGGCTGCGCCTGCTGCAAAATATGGCGGCGCACCTGAAGCCTGCCGGTCGCCTGGTCCTGGCTAACTGGCAGTTCAATCAGAGCGACCGCCAACGGCGCAAAATAAGCAATTGGGCCGAAATTGGCTTAAGCGCAGCGGACGTAGAACCCAACGATTATTTGCTCACCTGGCAACGAAACGGTTTTGCCAGACGTTACGTTTGCCTGATTGATGCCGTGGAGACAGCCGCACTGACCGGCGCTGCTGGTCTGACTGTGCTGCATCAATTCTACAGCGATGGCCGGGAAGGTAATCTCAACCTCTACACCGTGTTAGGTGAGAGGGAAGGGAAATGAACAAAGGAAAGCTCTTTTGGTGGAGAGACTCCAAAAGTCTGCCAGACTTTTGGAGTCTGGCTTGTCCGTGATCCCCTGACTCTATTTCTGCCTTTTCTCATTCCTATGTTACAATGTCTCTGGAGGATGGTACGATGACTCTAAAAGAACAGTTGCAGGCAGACCTGGCGGCAGCCATGCGCAGCGGCGAGAATGAAAAGCGAGACACGCTGCGCGGATTGATGGCGGCCATTAAACAGGTCGAAAAAGATGAGGGCGTTACGTTGGACGATGCCGGCATATTAGTCGTCTTAAATAAGCAAATCAAACAGCGACGGGAAACGATTGCCGATGCCGAGCGCGCCCACCGTCCGGACATGATTGCTGAGGCCACGGCAGAAATCGCGCGCATTGAACCCTATCTGCCCCGCCAGTTGTCGCGGGCAGAGATAGAAACGATGGTCGAAGCAGTCATCAGTCAACTTGGTGTGACCGACGTCAAAGGCATGGGGCAGGTCATGGGCCGGGTAATGGGCCAGTTGAAATGGCAGGCCGATGGCAGCTTGATTAGCCAGATCGTGCGCGAAAAGCTGCAAGCGCGTTAGGCGGCGGCGAGTTTGTAATAGAGAGCCATGACTGCCCCAACGACAACAACGCCAGATGCCGGCCAGCGCATGGAGCGCGTGTTACAGAGTTCCTTACTCTGGTTGGTGACGCTTGGCCTGAGCATAGGACTGGCGACCATTCTGGCCTTGAATCTGGTCGTTGGCCCCCAGGTTTCTGTGGTAGCGGGTGAGCCAGCTTCACAGGAAGTGATCGCACCGCAAGCCATCAGCTATGTGAGCGCTGTCGCCACCCAGCGGCAGCGGGACAACGCCGTGGCCAGCGTGGAGACTATTTACGGCTCGCCTGATCTAAGCATTGGGCGAGCACAGCGGGAGCGTGCTCAGATTGTCTTCAATTTTGCGGATGTGGTGCGGGCGGATGTGTTAACAGACACGCCAACCAAACTCGGTTACTTGCAGGCTGTCGAAGGGGTGAAAATTGAGCGGCAGATTGCCGTAGACATTTTGGCGTTCACGCCTGCCGAATTTGCGGCTGTCAAAGATGATATTCTGCGTATTGTGGAAGAAGTGATGCGCCAGGAAATCCGCGAGTCGGATGAGAGTGAGTCGCGACGGTTGGCGCGTCGCCAGATCAGCTTTTTCTTGACGCCTCCGCAAGAGCGCGTCGTTACCAGCCTGGCGCCGCAGTTTGTGCTGGTTAACACGTTTCCTGACGAGGCGGCTACCGTGCAGAAGCGAAATGAGGCCGTAGCCGCCGTGGGGCCGGTCACGCGCAGCGTCTTGAAAGATGAGCGCATCATTCGCGTAGGCGAAGTGGTAGACGCAGAAGACATCGAGCTGCTGGAGATGTTGGGTCTGCTGCGTCAGGATACCGATTGGGCGCAGATGATCAGCGTGGTGACAGCTTCTGTGCTGGCGGTTACGCTGATAATTGTATACTGGCAGCTTTTCGAGCGGCAGCATGTGCCTTCAAACCGGTATCTGCTCATTTTTGCGATACTCATCCTGGTTTTTACGCTGGGAGCCAAACTGATGGTGCCGGGGCGGACGGCGCTTTCCTATCTGTTTCCGGCGGCGGCTCTGTCTATGATGGTGGCCGTCATTTTCGATACGCGCTTAAGCTTATTGGTAACCATGGTAGAGGCAGCGCTGGTGGGGTATATTGCGGGCAATTCCCTCGAGTTTAGCGTTTATTACGCGATGGGCGGCCTGATAGCGGTCCTGACTCTGCGGGACGTGCAGCGCGTCAATGCTTTCTTTCGCGCCGGTCTGATAGCGGCTGTGGCCAACATGGCCGTCATTGTCATTTTTCGGCTGCCACAGGAACCACAATCCGTCGAATTTTTGCGACTGCTGGGCTGGGGGCTGGCTAATGGCCTGATTGCTGCCAGTCTGACCCTGGCTGGCCTCTTCTTCATGGGCAGCGTTTTCGGCATTATTACCACCTTGCAGTTACAGGAATTGTCACGTTTGGACCATCCGCTGTTGCAAGAACTACTACGGCGCGCCCCAGGCACCTATCATCATAGCATCATGGTCGCCAATCTGGCGGAACAGGCGGCGGAACTGGTGGCGGCCAGCGGCACCCTGGTGCGTGTCGGCGCATTTTATCATGACGTAGGCAAGATGAACCGCCCCCCATTCTTTATCGAGAATCAGGCCGGCATCAGCCCGCACGATTCGCTCGATCCCTTCAGTAGCGCCCGCATTATTATCAGCCACGTCACCGATGGCCTGGCGCTGGCCCGCCAATACAAACTGCCCGATCGTGTTCGTGATTTTATTGCCGAACATCACGGCGACAATGTGGTCACCGTGTTTTATAAGAAAGCGCAGGAACAGGCTGAACGGGATGGCACTCAGGTAGACAGCAGTCGTTTTCGCTATCCAGGGCCGCGGCCCCGCTCGCGGGAAACGGCTATCGTCATGCTGGCTGACTCTGTGGAGGCCACCTCGACGGCTGTACGCCCGGATACGGAAGCGGAGATCGAGAAGCTGGTCAACACAATTGTAGAGGGACACGTGAAAACGGGTCAACTAGATAATTCGGGACTGACGCTGGGCGAACTACAGCACATTCGCTCCTCATTCATCAAAACCCTCAAAGGACGCTTCCATATGCGCGTGCAGTATCCAGGCAACGAGGAGATGATGCGCCGGGAGACCCCGGCTGAAGCAGTCTCCACCGCTAGCGGGCCGGCCAGGGAGCCGGGTCGTCTGGAACCAGAACGAGTGGAATCTGCCCCGGCCTGATGCCTGTTTGAACGCAGTGATGTACGTATGCCCATAGATCTGCAGTTCGTGGTGGAAACGGAAATTGACGCGACCTGGGAGCCGCTGTTGCAGCAGGCAGCAGAGGCAACGTTGGCGACGGCGGGCGTGACGGGCCCGGCCGTAGTGACGTTGCTGTTAAGCGATGATGCCCGGCTGCAGGCGTTAAACCGCATCTTTTTGGGGTATGATCAGCCAACGGACGTGCTGAGTTTCCCTTCCGGCGAATCGCTGACAGGACGTGTCGTTAATCTGGGCGATATTGCCGTGTCTGTGACGCAGGCGCGGCGGCAGGCAGCGGTAGCCGGCCATTTAGTAGCTGCCGAGCTGCAGTTGCTGCTAGTGCATGGCATCCTGCATTTATTGGGGTACGACCATGCTGAAGACGAGGAGAAAGCCGTTATGTGGCGGCTGCAGGCAGCCGTGCTGCACGGGTTGGGGGGGGAGGTACAGTTGCCGGCATAACCCCAATCAGGCTCATGCAGGCAGACGCTGCGAAATGAAAACGCGAGAGGGGCATTACCCTGTATGAAGACAATGATGAGCCGGGGGCGGGAAGCGTTGTACAGCCGCGCTCGTTCTTTTTCTTACGCTTTTCAAGGATGGGCTTATGTGCTGCGCACGCAGCGCAACGCCTGGATTCATGCGTTTGTCAGTCTGGTAGTGCTGGCTCTGGCGTTTTGGCTGCGCCTTTCCCCCCTGGATTGGGCTATCTTGCTGCTGACGTTGATGGCTGTATGGATGGCAGAGTTTATGAACACGGCGCTGGAAACTGTAGTGGATATGACCATGCCTGATCCCCATCCTCTGGCTAAAACGGCTAAAGACGTGGCGGCAGCAGCGGTATTGGTAGGAGCGATAGGGGCAGTGTTGATTGGTCTGCTGATTCTTGGCCCCCCTCTCTGGCAACGCCTGTTTGCTTAAGCGACAGGGGCAAATTCATCTTCTCAAATAAAGCAGCGCAGTTGGTTGAGCCAGTTGAAGCCGATGGTCTTCCGCAGGCTCAGACCTCGTTTTCTTCGTCATTTTGAGAAGATGCTCGTCACTGTGGTAAATGCACGGCCGGAATGTCGCCCCAATATGGATTCCGGGCGTCGCGCGGCGACAGCAGCGGGTCAGTGATTCCCCAGGCTACATTCAGCGCGGGATCGTTCCAGCGCACGCCAAACTCATCTCCCCCGTCGTAATAGTTATCCACGATGTAGCACAACGTGACGTCGGTTAAGGCCAGGAAACCGTGGGCCACGCCCACGGGGATGTAAAGCCCTTGCGTATGGTCTGCGCCCATGTCAATAGTCAGATTGACCAGGTAGGTGGGCGAACGGGGACGCAAATCCACCAGGCCAACCCGTAAGCTGCCTTGCAGCGGATACCAGTAGTCAACCTGGCGATGGTGGTAATGCAGACCGCGCAGGACGCCAGCAGCGGAGTCGGAGCGGTTGGTCTGGACAATGTTCCATGACCGCTGCGGAAACCACTCTTTGCGAAAGGTTTCGATAAAACGACCGCGTTCGTCGCCAAATGATCGCAGTTGGACGTGGTAGACGCCTTGAATAGTGGAAGATTCCTGGATAAGGGGCATAGGCTGGGAAGTGGAGGTTAGCGGCGGACGTAGTTGCTGACAAAGAACCAGAGATTGGCCGGTCGCTCGGCCAGGCGGCGCACGAAATAGGGATACCAGGCCGTGCCGTAGGGCACGTAGACCCGCACTTGATACCCCTGGCGCACCAGGTCAAGCTGCCGTTCGCGGCGAATGCCGTAAAGCATCTGGAACTCAAAAGCGCTGGGCGGAATGTTATTTGCCTGGGTATAGGCGATGGTGGCGTTGATCATGTTGTCGTCGTGGGTGGCAATGCCGGCATAAACGCCATTCTGCCGTGCTTCGGCGCTCAACAACATCTGCATCAGCCGCACAAAATTGGCGTCAGTATCCGCTTTCTTAGGAAAGGCCACCGCCGCCGGTTCCGCATAAGCTCCCTTGCACAGCCGCACTCCGGCGCCTTCTGCCACCAGGCGGGCAATATCTGCTTCACTGCGATACAAATATGCCTGGATGACCACGCCCGTGTTGTCAAA
>CAZDSN010000173.1:0-7547 GCA_964507675.1 uncultured Ardenticatenaceae bacterium
CGGTACGCGGCCTGGTACGTATTGCCAATTCGCTGCGTTAGTAAGTTTTCAGGGCTACGAGATTTTGGGGATTGATCGGTACGTCTGGTAGGGGCAGGTTTGAAACCTGCCCCTACAGAAGGCGCAATAATTCATTATGCCATTTGCCATTGAAACACAACATCTACGCAAGGAGTACGGCCCAAAAGTGGCCGTCTCTGATTTAACGCTGCACGTTGAACAGGGGGAAGTGTTTGGCTTTTTGGGGCCAAATGGAGCCGGCAAAACCACCTCGGTGAAGATGCTGCTGGGCCTGATTGCGCCCAGCGGCGGCACGGCTTATTTGTTAGGCCAGCCGCTAGGCGAGCGCATGACGCGAGCGCGGGTGGGGTATTTGCCTGAGCATTTCCGTTTCCATGAGTGGCTGCGGGCGGCTGAATTTCTGGACCTGCACGGCAAGTTATATGGCATGAGCGCCGACAGGCGGGCAGCCATCATCCCCACGCTATTGGAACTGGTGGGGCTGGCGGACCAGGCGCAGGTACGGGTAGGCGCATTTTCCAAAGGGATGCAGCAGCGCGTTGGCCTGGCGCAAGCCCTGCTCAACGATCCCCAACTGGTCTTTTTGGATGAACCAACTTCTGGCCTGGATCCGTTGGGGCGGCGACTGGTGCGCGACATCATCAACCAACTGCGGCAAGAAGGGGTGACTGTTTTCCTCAATTCCCACCTGCTCAGCGAAGTTGAGCTGACCTGCGACCGGGTAGCATTTATTCGCAACGGGATGATTGTGCAGACGACGACGATTGAAGATTGGCAACGGGAGAACGTGCAGGTGGCGCTGCGGGTGGGACAACCAGATGAGGCATTGCGGCAGGGGTTAACAGCCTGGGGAACGATCCTGCCGCCGCTGCCGGCAGACAAACCGGTAGGCCGTATCCGCCTGGCCATCTCCCATGAAGACCAGATTCCGGCGCTGGCGCAATGGCTGCTGGCGCAGAACTACAGCCTCTACGAACTCAGCCCGCTGCACCTTTCCCTTGAAGAACGATTCATCCAGATTATGGAGAAGGATGGGGCAACAATTGACAATCTTTCATGACGCCCATTTGCTCTGGTTCATATGACTACACTCACCATTGCTCGTCTCACGCTTAAAGAAACCCAACGCCGTCGTATCCTGTGGATTGGCCTGATTATGGGGCTGGCGTTTTTGACTCTATTTGGGACCGGTTTTCATTTTATTTATCAGGAGTTTCAGGCGGAGGGTAATCCACAAGATGCCACCTTCGCCTTCACCTTTCTCACCCTGGCGGGGCTGTATGTCAGCAATTTCCTGATTATCATGCTCTCCGTCCTCATCTCGGTGTCCACTATTTCTGGCGAAATTGACACGCATACGATTGACACCCTGATCACCAAGCCCATTCGGCGCTGGGAGGTGGTGCTGGGCAAGTGGCTGGGCTTTGCCTTTATGATTCTGGTGGGCGTACTGCTGCTGCCGGGGGGGATCTTGCTATTCGTTTATTTACGTTCGGGCTTTTCGATGCTGAATGTGCCGGCAGGCCTGGCCTTCATGTATCTGGAAGGACTGATTATCATGACGGTCAGTATTGCCGGGGGGACGCGCCTGTCTACGTTGGCCAATGGGGCGTTGGCTTTCATGCTGTATGGGGTAGCCTTTATCGGCGGTTGGGTGGAGCAGATAGGCGCGCTGCTGCGGAATGAGACGGCGGTGGACCTGGGTATTCTATCCAGCCTGATTTTGCCCAGCGAAATCATGTGGAAAAAGGCTTCGACGATGTTCCAACCCAACGTAATGAGTGGCATGGAGTTCGCCGGCCCATTTTCAGTCGTATCGCAACCTAGCAACGCTATGGTGGTGTATGCTATCTTTTACGTGGTGATTTTTCTGCTGGCGGCTTTGTGGAGCTTTTCGCGCCGGGACCTTTGAGCAGGAAGCAGGGCAGCAGGCATCATCTGCCGCCCGCCAGTAACCAGAAGCTTCAAAATGTGGCAACCTTGTCGTCTGGCTCCCAAACGCAAGAGATAGCTATGTGTTGCCCTGTCTCCTTCGGCTCAACGGGGTTTCGTACCTACCCAATGGATATCTATCAACAGTCGGGGGCAGACGCGACGCAGAGCAAAGCGGAGCGCCGTCACTTGCATCCCGTGTTGGGTGGTCCCGTGTGTTAGATGCGGTTTCATGCGCCAATTTCCTTTAACCAGTTCACAAAGTCTGCCTTACCCGCCATCTCGATGAGCTGCTGGATGGAAGCCTTACCCAAAAAGTGCTGAAACACAGTAGCATAGCGGCGATAGTCGCCCCTCTCCAGGGCACTCACTACTTCCCAAATCTCGCTGGTAGTCAAGTGTGGCGCCGTTTTCTCAAATTGACCTGCGGCGTAAAGGGCAAACCCTTCATAAAACCACACGGCCCCCATCGCCTCCTCATCCCCGCCGAGAATCCTGATATGTAACCGGTGCGCCATTTCGTGTGTCAGGAGTTTCTCAAAGGCGCCCGCTTCGTCGCCCGCCGGATAAAGAGCTCGATAGAGTTCAGGGGAAACGCTCATCAATACCCCTTGCTCCAGCGCGGCGCAATAAGTTGGGGGTAGTTCAAGCGTTGTCGCCAGTCCACAAATTTCCAACAGGTCGTGGTCGAAGGATACTTTATCGGCATAAACGTGGAACCGGTTGGCGAAAGGTTCGTTGATGTAGGCTTTCCAATTGTGTTTCAGGGCAAAGTCTCTTAACCGCCTTTGCGCCGCCAGCATAGTGCTATGAAGTGAAGCACGTTGCGGCTCTAAGGATGCGGCCAGATGGATGGGAGTATCATAGACACCGTACTCAATTAGATTTGGCTGTGCTGAATCAGGCAATAGGCTCAACATATACACTACCTGGATTTTAAGCTTTGGGGATAGGCTACACGGGTTGCCGCCAGTCCCCTGTGATTGGCGACATTGTAGCAGTTTATAACGGGAAAGGTCAACGATTAACGGCCAGGTTTGACAGTTGTTTGTCAATTGGACCAATAAAACTGCTCGAAAACAGTGACCTGGCAACGCTAAACAAGCATCCCCGGTCGCCAGATGCTGTTGACCTTCAATTGTCAGCCGGATACCACCGTTAAGGTGGCCGCCAACGCGGTGGGGGAACCGGCTGCGGGCGCTGCGGCGGCAGCGTTTGCACCCGTCGCCGGGGATGACCGCAGTGGGGACAAAGCCGCTCTGGTGCTGGCTTGACCGTTGCTGCTTTCCGCTGGTCGCTGCCCGGTGTGCGGGTAGACGGGGGACTCCACCAGGCCACAATTTGTCGTGAGCGGGGTCGCTGCTCCAGACTGAAAAAGCTGTATTACTGGTCTGGCAAAAGGGAAATAAGGGAGCGCCATTTCATTGACTACTGTTTGTCTCTCGTGCTATACTGCTACGCGGCTATGGGCAACTTCATCAGTCTAAACGAACCGGTGCTTATCTTAAACATTAACTATGAGCCTCTGCATGTTTGCAACATAAAACGGGCGATGAATTTGCTTGTTGCCGGCAAAGCGGAAATCGTGTGTAATGGGCGGGGGTACATTCGCACGAGCAACGAACAGTTTGAAATCCCCTCGGTGATTAAGCTGGCCTACATGGTCAAGCGCCCCCGTCCGCACATTGCGCTTTCCAAACGAGAGATTTTACGGCGCGACGAATACACCTGCCAGTATTGCGGGCGCAAAACCCATTTGCTGACGATTGATCACATTGTCCCCCGCCATGCGGGCGGCAACCATAGCTGGTCTAACCTGGTAGCCGCCTGCGCTCCCTGTAACCGGCGCAAAGGGGGGAAGACGCCGGAGCAGGCTAATATGCTCTTGCGCCGCAACCCGTTTGAGCCGCATCCTTCAGCTTTCTATCTTTTTGGCAACCATCTAGACAAACGCCAGGAGTGGCTGGAATATCTGGAGGGATGGTAATGGGGATTGGGTGTATGTCATTTGGGTTGAGGCAAAGGGAACGGTTAATGGGTGAATTTGTGAATGGGTGAATGGCTAACGAGGGGCGGCGGCGGTCTGCTGGTTATTTGGCTCCTTTTGTCGTGGGCGGATTTGCAGCTAAATGGGCAGATTACCAATCCGCCCTACAGGGGGCGAGCCAGGGAGATGATGCGGGGGAGGCCGGCCGTGATTAAGCGGTCTATTTCGTCTACCATAGCCTGATACCCTTCGGGCGGGCCGCCGTAGGGGTCAGCAACACTGTAGTGTAATCCCACCATTTCTGACAAAAGAAAGAGTTTGGGGGCGCTTTCGGGAAACTCCAGGCGTAGCGCTTCGACGTGTCTGCTCCCCATGCATAGCACCAGGTCAGCTTCTTGCAGCAGGTGGCGGGTGACCATTTGGGCGCGCTTCTGGCTGATGTTCAGTCCGCGCGCCTGTAAGAGTTGTTGGCTGAGAAGCGATGGGGGTTGGCCTACCAGCGCCCAGGTGCCTGCCGAACTGACTGTCCAGTTATCGGCCATCTCTTTGTGCGCCGCCAACTTCTGCCGGAGCAGCGCTTCGGCTACGGGAGAACGGCAAATATTGGCTGTGCAAACCATTAAAATGTGGGGCATTCAGGCAGATTTGGGCATAGAGACTTTCGTCGAAACAGGGGAATGGCTGAAGCTCCCCGTCCATCCAGGGGCATCACTTTCTAACCCGGGGCGACCAGATCGCACAAAGCGAGCATGTCGCCGGCCATGAGAGAGTGACCGCCAAGGATGACGGGGATGCCGGCATTTTGCGCGGCCCGCGTCAACTGCGCCACATAAGGGTGTTCGATCTGCTCCAGCAGACCCAGATCAGAAGCAAAGCGGTCGGCGGCGGGGGGATCGTACCCTAGGCTGGTCCAGAGAACGCGGGTATCTATGAAGGCCAGGTCGGTCCAGGCAGACAGGCGGGCAAAAAAGGATTCTACGCCCACCAGGGTTAAATGTTCGGCTAACAGTGAATAGACTTCGCCGCGCGCAGCGCGCCCACTGGAAGTCATGCCGCGCTCTTCGGCCAGCACGCGCAGCCAGCAGCGGCTGACGCGGTTGAGGCTTTGCCATACTTCTGGGCCAATTCTGCCGGCAATAAACACGCGCTGCGCCGGTTTTGCCAGGATGGCTACTGCCTGCTCCAGGGCAGTGGTATCCAGAGGAAGCTGCGCCAGGTAGCGGCGCAGGTAGGGTTGGGTGTGGGGACAGAGGCGCAGAACCAGCAAGTCAGTGGGGGTGTCTATGTCCAGGCGGCTGGCGGCGCTGACAGGCGTGACGGCAATGGGCAGCCCCGCTTCGGCAGAAAGCACCCAACCGAGCATATTGTCACGGGGCAGGCGGGGAAGATAATAGGCAAGGGTAGATGCCGGCACAATCCCGGCCCAATCGCTGGCAAACTGGTTGTTGGTCACTATCAATTGATCGGCGGCAGCCAGCAGTTCCACCTGCTGCGTCAGGGCGGCGTCGCTCAGCAAGGGGGCAGAGCCGCCGCCAAAATATAGCAGTCGCTCCACCGCGTAAGTGGTAGCCAACCGGGTCAGGTATTCACCCACGTGAATAGGGCCATCTGGCGAGACAATAGGAATAACGTTGGCAGTGACTAACTGCGGCGCATTGGGGGCGACCAGAATAATGCGCTCTACCAGCGGCTGCTGCTGCAATTGGGCGATCAGGTCGCGGGCAGCCGCCTGGCGCGCCCCTTGCACCCAATCTACCGGAGCGCTACTTGCCCCGGCCTCCCCCACCATGACGACTGCCGTTATCATTGCCGCTCCTTCGAAAATAGCCAACTCCGTAGGGCGGGTTGGCAACCCGCCCATGCTTCAAAAACAATCTCACGCGGCAGTCCGCTTACGCGGAGACGCGGAGGACGCAGAGAAAAATTCGTGTCAAGAAATTTTCATTCCTCGTGGTGCGCCCCACGCATGGAGAACTCTCGCGGATGCCCGCTCTTTTGAGGGAACGGGCCGGGAAATAGCGGTTGGAAATAAAAAAGGGCAATCGCGCCGCCATGCGCGATTGCCCTGCACAACAAGCCTTACAGATTAACCCATTTCTGGTTGGAGCAAACCGAAGTTCCCATCACGTCGCTTATAGACCACATTGACGGCTCCCGCATCAGCGTTAAAGAAAACGTAGAAATCGTGGCCGAGCAGCAGCATCTGATCAATCGCTTCTTGCGCCGACATGGGCATCAACGAGAAATGTTTGCTGCGCACGATTTTCGATCCTTCCTCCTCAGCCCCTTCTTCTTCCACAGGCAGTGGTTCGCCGAGATACTCCGCTTCGCCAACGGCGCGCCGATTGCGACGCTGCTTACCGCGATAGCGGCTGATCTGCCGGTAGATCTTGTCAATGACGGCATCAATAGAGGCAAACATGTCGTTGCTGCGTTCTTCAGCGCGCAAAATGGTGCCTCGATTGTCCCGAATGGTAATTTGCGCAATCTGCCGTTCGAGAGCGCTGCGGGCATTTTGTTCTGTCAGGTCTACGCGAATTTCGCTCAGGTTAGGCATGTAGCGGTCCAACCGCTCTGTCTTCTTGGCGACATAGTTCTCGAGCCGAGAGGTTAACTCCACGTGGTGAGTATAGATTGCAAGTTCCATCGTTGTCTCCTGTGAAAATAGTGGTCAATGGGTAGTGAACCGTGGTCAGAATTGGGGTTAGTACGTACGGGCGACACAGTAAGCGGCTATAGAACTGGCTCCTGCCGCGTGTAAGGCGACAGCGGCAGCAGACAGCGTAGCCCCTGTGGTGTACACATCGTCAATAAGCAAAATATGCCTGTGCTGTATCTGTTGAGGGGCTGCTTGAAACGCGCCAATGACGTTATCGCGTCGTTGGGCGGGAGTGAGACCCACCTGGGGAGTGGTATAGCGAATACGCTGCAAAGCCCGCTCCTCTACTGATAACTGCCAGTGGCGACTTAACTCCCTGGCCAGCAAAGCAGACTGATTATACCCTCTTTCGCGCTGGCGTTTAGGGTGTAGCGGCACTGGAATGAGCAGATCCACAGGATTCTGCCAGGTTGCCGGGCGACTCACCATCAATTCTACCAGAGGTGAGGCCAGGGCGAAAGCCCCCTCATATTTCATTTTTTTAATGATATTCGATATAGGCTCCACATACAAGAAGGCAGCATGAATCTGGGTCAAGGGGAGTGTACTGTGCCGGCAAAACCAACAAGATGCGTCGGCTCGCCCTAATGGACGTCCACATTGCGGGCAGCGTGGACCATCTGCCCAGACCACCTTCAGACGGCATTCAGGGCAAATCAGCGCGCCCGTTTGTGTGCAGCCGCCACATACAGGCGGTACAAATAATGAAAAGATGTGCTCTAGCAGGAAACGAACCTGCTTAGGACCTGTCCTCCACAAATTAGTTCCCGATTGTCGTAACTACTAACCGCGAAGCGCGCCCAGGGCACAAAGTTTCTGTTGTGTCCCTACCGCAGATCTTCGATCTGTTGAGGTTAAGAAAGCGTTTTGGCTCTTTCGGATCTCAGAGGGCGACGAACCTGTCATGCTGAACGAAGTGAAGCATCCCAGAGGCGTAGGGATTCTTCG
>CAZDSN010000174.1:0-7489 GCA_964507675.1 uncultured Ardenticatenaceae bacterium
GGCAAAATGTGCCTGACCTGCCACGCAAAGTAAACGACATTCTGGCCTTTACCGAGCTGAGCGAGCGGGCGGATGATCCGGTGCGGACGTTTTCGGGCGGGATGAAAAAGCGGGCGTCGCTGGCCTGCGCCCTGATCCACGACCCCTCCATTCTCTTCCTGGATGAACCGACGGCGGCGGTGGACCCGCATTTGCGGCAGCGCTCCTGGCAGCTTTTTCGCGCGCTGGCAGGGCGGGGCATTACTTTGTTGATCAGCACGCATTTGATGGAGGAAGCCTTGTTGTGCGATCAGGTGACGATTGTGCGCCAGGGGCAGATTGTGGCTATGGATACCCCTGAACGGCTGCTGGAACGAGGGCAGAGCCGACTCTGGCTGCGCCAAAATGGCGTAGCCCAGCAGCAGGTGATTGCGTCAACGCCAGCGGCGCTGGCGACCGCGCTGCACGCTTACGGGCTGGCTGCCGACGTAGATGCTATGACGGTCCGCCCGGAATCGCTGGAAGAAATCGTGCTGGACATCATCCAACAGCAGGAGGGACAGCCGTGAAGCATATCTTCATTGTAGCCAAACGGGTCATCACCCAACTGCGGCATGATAAGCGGTTATTGGGCATTTCCATTGTTGGTCCGCTGCTGATTATGTACTTCCTCAAAATTTTTCTGGACGCGCTCAATGTGGCCGCGCTCACGGCGCGCTACGTCATCCCTTATACCGCCTTTATCGTTCACTTCCTGGCCTTTTTGCTGTGCGCCATTGTGCTGGTGCAGGAGCGCACGGCAGGCACGATGGAGCGCATGTTTATTGCTGGCTTCCGGCGGGGGGAGATCATTGGCGGTTACATTGTGGGTTACTTTGGTCTGGCCACGCTGCAAGCAGCCGTGGTGTTGACAGAAACGTTATGGCTGTTCCAACTGGATTATGAGGCCGCCACGATATTTAATCTGTTTCTCGTTATCTGGATATTGGCGGTGGTTTCCGTGCTGCTAGGTATTTTCATCTCTACTTTTGCCCGCCGTGAAGCGCACGTTTTCCCCTTTATTCCGCTGGTCATTTTGCCCGAAATGTTTTTGTCGGGGATGATGGTGGACGTGGATAAGCTGCCTGTCTGGGGGCAGTGGTTGGGGCGGCTGTCGCCCCTCCATTACGCCAATAATGCCGTGCAGGAACTGATTAAGGGAGATGTGGGGCTGGAGACAATTGGGCGCGACCTGATCATCCTGGTTGGTTACGCCGTTGTCTTATTGGCTATCGCCTCGCGCACTCTGCCGGAAGTGGAGTGAGCCAGGATAGCTGATGCGTAGTTCGCTCACCCCAATCTGGAAGGACTCAAAGAGGTAAAATTGATGAGAAAGTTTATCTGGCAATGGGGGCTGGTTGCGCCGGTTCTACTGGCAGTTGCCTGGTTGTGGTGGGGCCGGCAGCCGGCAGCGGCAGCGCCCGCGGCCCCTGTTTTGTTTATACAGAATGTCGGGCAGTTTGCGCCGGCGGTGCGTTTTCGCGCTGAGGCTGGCGGGCATGTGTGGTGGTTTACGGATGCGGCGGTTTACGTGAATGGACAGCAGTTTGACGTGCCGGCATCTACCATCACCCCCTTCGATCCCCGCGCCACTGTGGTTTCTTATTACCAAGGTTCCCAGCCGGCGCAGCGTTTTGAGCGCGTGCCCGTCTGGGGCGGGGTTCGTTACAGCGGAGCGTTGCCCGATGCGCTGCCCGGTCTCGACCTGGAATTTACCAGTCAAAATGGCCGGCTGGTACGGCGCTGGCTGCGTCAGGGACAGCCTGTTACCCTGGCTGCCAGTCAGGACCCGCTAACCGGTTGGCCGGCAGAGACAGAGAGCCTCGCCCCTACGGAGTGGCCTTTTAGTTTTAGTACGTATCTGGGCGGCATCTATGCCGACGAGGGGAATGGTATTGGCGTGGGGGAGGATGGCAGCGTCTATGTCGGCGGCACAACCACATCGCTTGTCTTCCCGGAGCCAGATGAACCGGCGGCGGCCCATGGCGTTGACGTCTTCCTGGCTAAATTTCTACCTGACGGCAGCGACCTGGTTTACGCCATCCACTTCAACCCACCCAGCGCCGCACCTGATTACAACTACACGCTGGCGATAGACGGCGAGGGCCATGCTTACCTCGGCGGCACGACGGATTCGGCTGATTTCGGTGTCACGCCGGGCGCCTATGACACCAGCTACGGCGGCGGCACAGATGGCTTTTTGCTCAAGGTTAGCGCCACGGGAAACCTGATCTACAGCACGTTCCTGGGGGGCAGCGATTTTGACGCTGTTCTGGGCGTGATGGTAGATGAAGACGGACGCGCCTATATAGCCGGCAGCACCTGGTCCAATGACTTCATCGGCACAGTCATTGGCCCGGCGGCCAACCGCAGCACCTTTGTGGCCCGCCTCAACGCTGATGGATCAAACCTGGAGCGGGCAGTGATTATTGGCGGCAGCGGGCAGGACGAAGCCACCGATCTGGCGCTGGATAGCGACGGCATGGTTTACCTGACGGGTTGGTCCACCTCCACCAACCTGCCCACCACGCCCGGTTCGCTGTCGCCTGGGGCCAACGGCGGCACCTGGGACGCTTTCGTCTTCAAAGTGAATCTCAATACCAGTTCCGTTGTTTATGGGACGTATCTGGGGGGCGCAGAGGAGGATCGCGGGGCGGGCATTGTGGTAAACAGCGGCGGCAACGTATTTGTGACGGGTATGACTCGTTCGGACAACTTCCCCACCAGCGCCGCCGGTTTTGATACAGAACTGGGCGGCGGCACCTGTGACTTTGCCCCTTGCCCGGATGCGTTTAGCGTACGCCTGAATGCAGCGGGTTCGGCGCTGGTGTATGGCACGTTTATCGGCGGGCTGGGGGACGATCAAGGGATGGAAATGGCTTTAGACAGCCAAAACCGGGTGATTATAACGGGTAAAACGGAGGCGGGTGATTTTCCGGTTGCCGGCAATGGTTACGACAGCACCCTGGGCGGGATGCGAGATGCTTTCCTGGCGCAGTTGGACAGCGCGGGGCAAACGCTGCTGTATGGCACGTATATGGGGGGCGCCGGCACAGATGAAGGGGAGGGAACGGCGATTGACGCCGGGGGTCTGGTTTACGTGACCGGCAAGACGGATTCGGACGACTTCCCCACAACCGCCGGCGTGTATGACCCGACGCACAACAGCATTGAGATGGATGCTTTTGTACTGAAGATGACGCTGGCTGAGCTGCTAACGCCAACGCCCACAAATACGCCGCTGCCGTCGGCCACGCCGACAACTACCGCCACGCCCACGCCGACCCAGACAGCCACACCTGGGGCCTCGCCAACGCCTTCGTTAACGCCAACACCCTCGTGGACGCCAACGGCCACGGCTACGTTGCTACCCACGGCCACGGCTACAGCCACGCCGCCGCCGACCCACACACCCACCGCCACGCCGGAAACGGTGGATTGGGATGTGTATATGCCGGCACTCTTGCGGCCAGGCAATCCATAAAAAAGGGTTAAGGCCGGAAGACGTTGCGCCTTTGTCGGGCGGCGCGTCTAATCAAGGGCGCGCCGCCGCTAACAACACATCTCTGGGTTTCTTCAGGTTATCCCTTGACGTACGACAACTTCTCGGCGATCAGGCCATCTTGAAGCGTATAGACATCTACGCCGCGAATGTGCCCTGTTTGCCCGTCATGGGCTACCCAATGGTACTGCCAACGCATCACGCACCGTTGGTCAAGCGCGAAGATGTCTTCGATTTCGATGTGGGCTTGGCTGGCATTGCCGAAGAACTCTTCCCAGAATGCGCGAATAGCGGCTTGACCTTCATAACGTGTCCCGTCCGGCGGCGGGAAGGTGTTTTCAAACACGCTGTTGGGCGTCATGAACTGCATCATGGCGTCAACGTTGCCCGCATTGAGGGCCTGGTTGAAATGGATGACAATGGAGACAGGATCGGGTAGTGATACCATGTGAGGAGCCCCACTTCCATAGGCGAGTATGATGAACGGGTGCTGCTGCCGGCAGGTTCCGGGCGAGATGCTAATGCCCGTTACCGACCAGACAGCTATCCCGCCAGCTTATCCGCATAAGCAAACAATGCCGGCATTCCCCCTGTATGCCAGAACAACACTTTATGCCCCCGGTTGAACGCCCCCCAGCGAATCAGGTCTATTAACCCGCCCATAGCCCGCCCGGTATATACCGGGTCTAGCAAAATACCTTCAAACTGAGCCATCAGGCGGATCGCCTCTATTTCCGTTTCGCCTATCACTGCATAGCCGCCGCCTAAATAATCGTCATTGACTTCCACCTGGTCAGCCACCGAGAGCGTGCCCAACCCCAGGTGGGTGGCAGTGGCGGTGGCCAGCGCCGCCACCTGCGTTTGCAGCGATTGGGCGTCGTGGTCCACGCTGATGCCCAAAATCTGGCCACGAAAGCCATACGCCTTGGCCCCCAACACCAGGCCCGCCTGTGTGCCGCCACTGCTGCTGGCAAACACAATAAAATCCAGGTTAAGCTGGTCGGCGGCCAACTGCGCCATCAGCTCTTCCATAGCCAGCACATAACTGGTTGCTCCCACTACGTTGGAGCCGCCCAGGGGAATGATGTATGGCTTGCGCCCCATGGCCTTCATTTCGGTGGCCACGGCGGCGATAGCTTCGCTGCATGTCTGGTCCCCGCACCAATACAGATGTGCGCCCAGCAGCCGGTCCAGCAGGATATTGCCGGTAATGGCGGCGGGTTCCTGTCCACGCAGGATCAGACTGCACCCCAGGCCGAAATGGGCAGCCGCGGCGGCGGTTTGCCGGCAGTGGTTGCTTTGCGGCGCGCCGGTAGTAATCACATGATCGCATCCCTGAGCCAGGGCATCGGCCAACAAAAACTCCAACTTGCGCGTCTTGTTGCCGCCGCTGGCCAGGCCTGTCTGGTCGTCCCGTTTAATAAACAACTGCGGCCCGCCCAGATATTTGGTCAGGCGGGTGAGCGGTTCTATGGGGGTGGGCAAGTGGGCGATGCGAACGCGATCTGGATACCTGGGATTCATGCACTTTTCCTTGCTGATGGCGTGTTTACTTACCGCAAAGACGGAAAGGGCGCAAAGATTCTTGTTTTGCTGCGCGTCCTGGCGATGAGATTGCAGGGAGCTTCAAGCGCGGGCGACCAAGCGCATGGGCAGCCCATTTTTGGGGCGCAGGGTGATTAAAGGTTCTATTTCCACGGGCTGGTCGCTGACTAACTGCCAGCGATACCGCTGTACCAGAGAAGCCAGAATCAACTGCGCTTCGGTGAGGGCAAAGATATTACCAATACATTGGCGCGGGCCGCCGCCGAAAGGCAGGTAAGCGTAGCGCGGACGGTCTGCCGTCTGTTCTGGCGTGAACCGCTCCGGGTCGAATCTGTCCGGGTCAGGCCAGAATTCGGGGTGGTGGTGGGTGACATACGGGAAAAGGGTAACCGCCGATTGCGCCGCAACGCGATAGCCGCTTACTTCGTCTTCTTGCTGCGCCCAGCGGGCGATGGCGTAAGCCGGTGGGTACAGGCGCAGAGTTTCATCTATGACCATGCGCGTGTAGGGAAGCTGGGGCAGGTCGTCAATGGTAACCAGGCGGCCGCCGGCCAGGACGTCGTCCACCTCTGCTTCCAGGCGGCGGGCAGCGCCGGGATGCCGCGCCAGCAGGTAGAGCGCCCAACTCAGGGCCACAGCGGTGGTTTCATGCCCTGCCAGCAGCAGGGTCATGACTTCGTCGCGCAACTGCTTGTCGTCCATCCCTTCGCCTGTGTCTTCGTCGCGGGCTGACATGAGCATGGAGAGCAGGTCGCTTTTGTCTTCATTGGCGGCGCGCCGGCTGGCAATGATCTGGTTAACCACGTGGTCGAGTTGGCGAATGCCGGCATTCATGCGGCGCGTGGTGGGCCAGAAGGGCATATGCACGGTGAAGGGGGAGAAAGGCTGCGTGGTCAGGCCAGTGATGATGTGGTTGACTTCGGTGAAGGCTTCACCAACCGTGCTGGCCTGGCCGGTGAGATCCATGCTGAAGAGGGTTTTGCCGGCAATTTCCAGCGTCAACCGGGTCATCTCTGCACTGACGTCCAGCGGCTGCCCTTGCCGCACGGTGGTGTGCCAGCGGTCCAACATCTGCTGCGTGGCGGTCACCATCGTCTGCCCAAAGCCGGCAATTTGCCGCCGGTGGAAGGCCGGCTGCGCCAGCCGTCGCTGTCGCCGCCACAGATCCCCATCGCTGGTCAACAGACCGTACCCCACCAGCGGCTGCATGACCTGGAAAGTGGGGCTGGGCATTTTAGTGTAGTTGCGGTTGTTATCCTGCAGGATGTGTTTCAGGTGATCGGGGTGGAAGAAGACGTACCCATAGTAATGCAAAAAAAAGCGCAGGCGGACGGCGTCGCCATATTCGCGCTGCAAGCGGACAATCGTGCCCAGCGAGTCTTGTTGGAATTCGCGCACTGTGCCAAAGAGGGGATGCCCTTTGGGGCCAGGGGGATAGGGTAAGGTGAGGGAATGGGTGGCAATGCTGGACATAGCAACTTCTCAGGGATTAGTGAACAGGGCGTGGTTTATTCTGCCGGCAGGTACCGGTAAGCGTGTATTTTTATGACAGGTAGAGTAGAAACAAAACAAAAAAGCCACCCACCCGATGGGCGGACGGCTTTCTGCTCGGGGAGACTATGCAAAAGCAGCGCATGGTCATTCATGGTCACAAAGCTGAGGGACGTGGATTCGAACCACGACTGATGGAGTCAGAGTCCACTGTTCTACCGTTAAACTATCCCTCAAGGAGGTGAACCTGTCACCAGGCGCGTATTATGCCATTGCTGTTAAATTTTGGCAAATGACCAATGAGAGGAATGGAGGCTCGTTGACGCCGCGCGCTATTCTTGCTAAGATGGAACAATGCAGAACCTTTCAGCCGGTATTTACGGCGAGAAGTAATAGTCCCGGAGATATATCTATGGCGCAGGCAACACTTCACTTAGTTCTTGACCAGATCAAAACGCTCAATCCTGATGAGCTACGACAGGTTAGTCAGGCCGTGCAAGAGCGGTTAGATGTGCGTGAAGAGTCCCGCAGGCATTGGCAGTTTTACCAGGCGCTCATCTCTTCAGGTTTGGTGCGACAACTGCGAAAGCCTGCCGCAACCTCATCACCGCAGCGACGACTTATAGCCGTTCAAGGCGAACCGGTCTCGCAGACGATTATTGAGGAGCGCCGCTAGCAGGGTGTGGTTAAGCGTCATCTTCCAGCATAGAAGGGGGGAATTCGATGGTGGCGCGGCCAACGGCGAGGCCGTCAATTTCGGTGACGTTGAAGGTGATCTCTTTGTGTTTAACGGTGTCGGCGACCAGGGGGGGGCGACCGAGCCAGGTGATGATTAAGCCGCCAACGGTGTCTACGTCGGGCAGGTTGTCTTCGTCGCCGAGATCGAGTCCGTAGGTAATCAGGTCTTCGACCAGGAAATTGCCGGCAACTTCC
>CAZDSN010000175.1:0-7480 GCA_964507675.1 uncultured Ardenticatenaceae bacterium
TTCCCCCTGAGGGTGACTGGCGACAAGACGACAAAAACAGAACGGCGGCCAACAGCAAAGTAGTCTTAAACTGCCGACTAACCCATTGTTTCTTGAGGTACGGCCCCATGAATTAAGTGCGCTCCAGCACCCGGCGCGTTACCTGGCGGGCGGCGTCTTCCTGCTGCTCCCGTAGATGCTGCCGGTTGCCCGCCTCGACGATGAACTGGCAGGCGGCGGCGGTGGAATCCGTGATGAACACCAGGTCCAGATCAGCCGCGGCAATTTTGCCTTCAGCCAGCATAGTATCCCGCAACCAGCCAAAAAGACCTTGCCAGTAGGCGCTGTCGAACAGGACCACGGGAAAGTGGCGTACCTTGCCCGTCTGAATCAGGACGAGGGATTCAAAAAGCTCGTCCATGGTGCCAAATCCACCCGGAAAGATGACGAATGCCTGGGCGTATTTGACAAACATCATTTTGCGGATGAAGAAGTAATGGAACTGGACGGGCAGGTTTACCCAGGCATTGGTTCCTTGTTCAAACGGGAGTTCAATATTTAAGCCCACAGATGTGACGCCTGCTTCATGCGCTCCCCGGTTCGCCGCTTCCATAATACCTGGCCCGCCGCCCGTAATGATGGTGAAGCCAGCCTTTCCTAAATTGTAGGCTAATTCAACAGCCTTCTGATATTGAGGATGATCGGGTCGGGTGCGCGCTGAGCCGAAGATGGTGACGGCTGGCCCCAACTGCGTCAGCGACTCAAAGCCTTCAACGAATTCCCCCATAATACGAAAAACTCGCCACGGATCGGTGTGAATGAAGCTGTCGGGAGCAGCTTCTGACGTAGAAAGAAGCTGCTCGTCGTGGGTTAGTTTGGGGGCCTGGGGAGGGCGTTCATCTCTGGTTGGTTTGTTCATGGTCGTTAACCGTTACCTTATTGTGTTGTTAAGCCCGTAAAACCCAGCGGAACTACCTGAAAAAAGCTGTTACCGGGAGCCAGGGGGATTGCGTTCCCATCCATATCGTAAAACGTGATCATATGGCTGGGATCGCTGCGCCGCCACTGCCCATCATATCGCTGCCCATCGCGGAAAATGGAGACAGGGCCTTCACCCCACAGTTGAATCTCGATGGAATAATGGCCGCCAGCCACTTCATCTTCCAGGATCAGGGTGTCTACGTGGTTGGCGGCTACAGCGATAACGTTGCGGAAGTTGAGTTGTTGGTTGGAGTTAGCGTCCAGATGAGCTTCACCGTCCACCCAACGCAGGTATCGCCGGCTGCCGGCATCATACTGCCAGAAAACGTTGGTTCCCAGGTATTGAATAGAGATAGACGACGTCGCTGCGCCATTTGGGGGCGGAGCCTCGTTAAAGGCCATATTGGCCGGCAGTTGCGGAGCGGTATCCAGACCTCGCTGCTGCAACAGACGACGCAGCGTATCTGTGTTTGTATAAAGCGTTTCCCAGCCGGGCTTGTTGGGATTCCCGATTTCATAATCGCGCCAGAAACCATCGTGCCCAAAATCGGGCGAGATGACGCGATCAAAGAAGCTGCTGTTGCGCACCAGGTCGCGCACCGGGGCGCTGGAACCTGAATAGGCGAAGGCTGCGTCATACATTTTAGGGATTTCCAGATCAAGCAAGCGACCGCTGCGAATGGGGCCGACAAGCTCTGTTCCCTGACCATAAAAGATGGCGGTGAAGCGGGTAATACCGCCTTCGGCATAATGCTCAAAGACAAGATCGGCATTGTTCAGACCTGATTGAGGCCGCACGACAGCCGAAGAATTAGATACTTTAATAGCCAGAGGGCGATGCGCCAGCACAGCGGTATCCGCGACTGTTTCGCCTGTGAGTGGGTTCACATTCGCCGGAATTTGGTCGGGGCCAATCACGTTTGTCGTGGGAGGCGTGAGTGTCACTTCAGGTGTAGGTAGGGCGGCAGCGGTAGGGGCCACAATAGGCGTGGGGGTAGAGGGAGCAGCCTGGGTCACGGCAATGGGCGGCGGCGGAAGTTGCGTTGCCACTGCCGCCACCGTAGTGGCAGTGGGCAGCGCGGGTAAACCGGTGGCAGGTGGGACAACGCTACCCCCGCCGCAGGCAACCAGACTCCACAGTGCGAGACACCATGCGACTACGGAAATAACATGCTTCCGGCGACAATGATCCATAAACGAATACTCCTGGAAAACGGTTTCACGCGGAGGCAAGGACGCCGTCCTGAGCAGTTACCCTCAGTTTATGGAGAAAATACAAACGGAGTGGGAAAGGGGAAGAGGGTCTGTCAACGGGTGCGGCGCTGCCACACTGTCTTAGGGGCAATTTCGGCATTATTGCTGGCGTGAATAAAGTCCAGCACAAGCCTGTTGAATTTTGCCGTGTCTTCTAGCATGGGAAAGTGCGTGCTGCTGTTTAGCATAACCAGATGCCGATTTTGACCAGCCCGCTGCCAGCTATTGTAATCATCGCCCGGAATTTGGACAACCGGGTCTTGCTCGCCATAGACCAGCAGCGTCTGGCAGCGTACCCGTTCCAGGTCGGCTACAAAACTTTGCTGGCCCAGCTCCTGCGCCAGGCGGTTGATGGCGCCTGGATCGCTTTTGTGCGTTTCTAATTCTACTTCAGGGTAGGTGTGTGCTTTGCCCAGGTATTTTTGTAGGAAAGCGGCGGCGTTCATGCTTTTCAACCGCTCGTTAATGTAATTGCCCTCAATGGGCAGCGATACAGCTACCAGCCGCTTCACCCGATCTGGATAGCGATTGGTAAAACGCAGCGCCACGGCGCTGCCCAACGCATGACCGACCAGGACAATGGGCGTTATGATACCCAACTGTTCCATAAACTGGTCAACCATAGACACATACATGTCCAGCGCGTACATTTCCTTTTCTTTGCTGGAATCGCCAAAGCCCCACAGATCAAACGCGAAAGTGCGGTGCTGCGTGGACAAAGCCTGCATTGCTGGCCACCAATAACGCCACGAGCCAAGCCAGCCATGGACGAAGATTATTGGTTCGCCGCGACCCAGCGCCTCGTAATGAATCAGGTGGTTATTGACAGTTGTGATACTCATAGATTGCCAAGAGATTTCACAAATCAACTGCGATCTAAAACCTCACGAAGTTTGCGGATCAGCGCGTCCGGTGCAAACGGTTTTAAAATGTACTCCACTGCGCCTACTTGCAGTCCCGCCTGAACTTCTGTTTCCTGACCCTTTGCGGAGAGAAAAATGACGGGAATGTGCCTGGTTTCCTCCTGTTCTTTCAAAATGCGGCACGCATCATATCCGGTCATACGCGGCATACGCACATCCATCAAGATCAAATCAACAGTTGGGTCCTCTGTGGCTGCGCGCACAGCTTCTACCCCATCGTTCACACCTACCACTTCAAAGCCGTTAAATTGCAGTGTGAGCGTGATCAGTTCGCGAATATCTTTTTCATCTTCCGCAACTAATATCCGGGCCATGATGTTTTAACACCTTATATCCGCGAGCATGGCTACACTTCTCCATCTACGACAGGCAAACTGAAGGTGAACGTGCTGCCTTTATTCAGTTCGCTTTCTAGCGACAGCGAACCGCCATGCATTTCTACCAACGACCGGACAATGGACAATCCTAATCCCGTCCCCGCTACCGTTTGCACAGCCACATCCTCAGCCCTGAAGAAACGTTCAAATATCCGTTCCTGGTTTTCCGGCGAAATGCCAATGCCTGAGTCGGCAACGCTGACGTAGACAAATTTGCCACTGGCCCTGGCGCGTACCGTGATAGAGCCATCCTGGGGGGTGTAGTTAAAGGCATTATCCAGCAAATTGTTCAGAATTTGTGTGACGCGGGCATGGTCGCCCTGTACCAGCGGCAGTGACGGGGTATATTCCGTGGCAATGTGGATCAACTTCTTCTCATGTTGGATACGCCCTTGCAAGTGGCCGCGCATCACCTGTTCTATCAACTGCGACATATCCAATGCCCGCAAATCTAATTCTGTTTTCCCTGTTTCAAAACGGGAAATGTCTAACAAATCATTTACCAACATGCTCAAGCGGTCAGCGTTATTTTTGATAACCTGCAAATAGCGAGCCTGCGCCGCGGCCAATGGCCCGGCTACGCCCATCAACATCAGGTCGGCGTACCCTTTAATAGACGTCATGGGGGTGCGCAGTTCGTGCGATACCGTTGACACGAAATCGCTTTTCATCCGGTCAACCTCTACCGCCTGGGTGATGTCGCGGAAGATGGAAACGGTGCCAAAGAACTGCCCGCTGGCCAGAACGGGCGATAGAGTCATGCTAATATGCCTGTCATGAATAGTGAATTTGTCGGATAACACAGCGTACTGGGTAGTCTGGGATGGGTGGCTAGCCCAATTGGTAATCGCGGTCAGCCAGGTGGTCGGGAATGAGCCATACCGGCCCAACACATCTACCATAGACTTGCCTTCCAGTTCGGCGCGAGGCAGGTCAAGGATATAGCTGGTGGCGCTGTTGGCCAGAGTGATCACGTTGGCCGAATCCGCCACCAACACGCCGTCCACAATACTTTCCAGGATGGCCTGGTTCTTGGCTGCCTCAATCTGTTCTTCACGCAGCATTTTGCCCAAACGTTCCGTCTGATCACGAATTAAGACGTATAGTTGGGCATTGTAAATGGCATTAGAAACCTGATAGGCGGCGGCTTCCACTAATTCCAACTGCCGGCGGGTGAAGGCGTGTGGTTTGGGGTGGAACAACATCAACGCCCCGATCACGTCATTACCGGAGATAAGCGGCACAGCCAGCACGGAGCGGTGATCGTCGCTGGTAGGGCGGTTTACCCAACGCGGATCCTGCTGCGTGTCATGGATGAGCACTGGGGCGCGGTTACGAATAATCCAGCCGGAAAGCCCATCATCTTTTTGCAGCGTTAGCTTGATTCCTTCAGGCGGCAGCGGGCGGCCCAATCCGAAAGCCGCGCGATAAATCATGTAGTCGCTTTCGGGATCAACCAGCAGAATACCGCCACGGGGGGCTCTGGCTACTTCGTTGATCAATTCCAGGGCGCGGTTCAAAACGTACGTTTCATCCAGGCTGGCAGATAGTTCTGTCGTAATCTTCAGCAGCAGTTGTATCCGATCCCGTTCTTCACCCAAGGCCTGTGTGCGTTCGATGACGCGCTCGTCGAGCTGTTCATTGAGCTCGCGCAGTTCTGTCACCAATTGGGCGTTTTGGATAGCAATGGCTGCCTGCACGCCAAAAGCGGTAGCTAACTCCACGTCTTGTTCGCGGAAGCGCCGCGGATTGCGCCTGTCAATCAGCACCATCACGCCAATAGTGTTCCCTTCTCGCTTGAGCGGAACCCCTAAGATGGCCTGAATGGACTCTTTGTCAGGTAGACGCACTTGTACTGATGTAATCTGGTTGAGGTTGTTTAGGAAAATACTGTGACCGTGGTTGACAACCGCAGCGGCAAAGACGCGCGTCTCGCTGGCGCGAATGACCGTGCCAATGAACAGGTCTTTGCCATGTCCTTGAGCGGCCGTAGCCAGCAGGTCGAGATCCTGGCGTTGCCAGATGTACACGCCGTCAACCTGGAAGATTGCCATGCTTTCGCGGCAAATTAAGTCAAGGACAGTGGGCAGATCGAACGTGGCGTTGATGGCCAGACTGACGCGCCCCAGAGCAGCAAAGAACTGTTCCCGCTGACTCGTCTCTTTGAACAGCCGCGCATTTTCCAGGGCAATGCTGGCCTGATTGATGATCGCCTGCAAAATCTTGCTTTCGTTGCTGCCCTGATCCCAATCCTCAAGCGTAGCCACCTGGGCCAGGCCGTACAGTTGGTCGCGAATGGTGATGGGCAGCAGGGTGATATGGTAGCCAGATGCCGGCAAGCAGGCTAAAGCCGCCAGATTTTGATGCCCTTCGCTCCCTTGCCGGTAACTGATCGGTTCCTGGCTATCCAGGACCTGTTGTGCTTCAGGCAGGTCGCTTAAGCGGTATGTTGTGCCCAGCAACGTCGTTTGTTGGCTGTTCTGAGAGAACGACATCGCCAACACCAGATCATTTTGCTGCCGATCCCACTCATAAATAGCATACCCATCCGCATAAACGGCCTGGCGCATATGCTTGCCCATAGCGGCCAGAACCTTTTCCTGTTCCAGACTGCTCGAAATAGCGTAGATAGCCTGGTATAGCGTTTCTAGCTCTTGCGTGCGCGCCAGCGTTTCGCCAAACAGCCGAGAATTCTCAATGACAGAAGAGGCAAAGCGGGCGTAAATCTCCAAAATTTGCAGCACCCGATTATCGGGGCGGCGGCCATTGATAGGTTGGTCCAAACCCACCAGGGCAATGACATGCTGCTGCTGATCAAAGAGCGGCAAACAAAACAGGTCATCTGGATGCCAGGCATAAACCAGATTGCGTGGACGGGTGTGGTCAGGCAGAAGGACCCCTACGTTTTCCTGCGCCCAGGCATCATCAGCGGGCACAAAATAAGCAGATCCCATGCGGAAGCGTAAAAAATGGGGGTCCTGAAAACGCTGTCGCCACACAGATGGCGGCAACATGTTAGTTTCCAAATAGGCATGTTCGGTGGGTGTTAGACCAGCGGAAACGAGCTTGAGTGGATTCATCTGCTCGTCGCGCAGCGTTAAGGTAACCCGATCCCAACCAACGCCGCGCAGCCCTTCTACCAGGAGTTGCAGTTTTTTGTCAAAGGATACTTCACGCAGCACTTGCTGCGAGACAGCGTGAATCTGCTGCAAATGGTTAGCATATTCGCGGGTGTTGTTGTAGAGGCGAATATTCTCAATGGCTGTGGCCGCCTGGTTGGCAAAAATTTCCAACGCTTTGGCTGTATTCAAATCAGGCCGCTGGCCTGTAATCGGGGCATCCAGGCTGATCAAACCCAATGGCTCGTGATTGGAGCCGCGCATGATGATGAAGAAGATGTCGTCAAATTGCCAGGCGTTGCTGGTGACGCCAAGGGATGACAGCGACTCCCCTTCATACCACTCTAATACAGGGTATATGTGTAGTTCGCCGTCCCGAATGCCCTTTTCCGCAGGGACGAAATACGCTCGCCCCAGGGCAAATTCCTCTTTTGCTAATTGCTGCAAGGCTGTCCACGACTGTACCGTTTGCTGTAGTTCCTGCTGCCGTTCCAGCGGCAGACCCGCTGCTGTGACCCGGTGTAGAGTGTATGATGGGTCGTTTTCTTCGATCAGACTGAGCAAGACAATATTAAAGCCCACGCCTTCCTGAATGGCGTAGACGAGGTCTTCATACACTTCTTCCAGTGTTTTGTTGCTGTGGAAAACGCGGCTGGATTCAACAAACTGTTCCGTTTGTTCCGTTCGTTTGCTCAGCAGGGCGTTGCGCGCCTGAATTTCCTCAAAGCGGGCCGCGTTTCCCACTGCCAGCCCGGCGTAGTGGCTGAGCATGGGCAGGAAGGTACGGGCTTCTTTGGGGAAGTGATTGCGCCGGCTGCCATAGAGACAGATCAGTCCCGCGACCTCC
>CAZDSN010000176.1:0-7471 GCA_964507675.1 uncultured Ardenticatenaceae bacterium
GGGCGCGCGGCTCCAGACCATGCGCCAGGTAGTCGCGCGCATTCCGCTGCGCGCGCTCCGCGTTAAACATTTCGTTCAGATTATTGACATCTTTCTGCTGACAGCAAGGGCATACCATAAGAGGAATGATAGTGTATGCCAGGGCGGGGAGCAAGTGGAAAATGACAACGCCAATTACTCGACTTTTCGCCTGGTTCATGCTAGAAAACAGCCCGTTCTCTCAATGACTCTCTCCGCAGGGCATCTCTATATTAGCCAGGGCAAATGTCAACCCCGCCTACGACGGGGCTGACACCTATTTTGAGAGGTCGTTTTTGGCGCATACGTGTCAAAGACAACCTCCATGAGACTTTTCCCAAGAGGTATTAAACCGTGTCTGCCGTCTCTTCCCCACGCAAGTTGAACCAGATCACCAAGATAGCTTTCGGCATCGGCGACCTGGGGCCGGCTATTGTGGCCGGCATTAATGGTTTCTTTTTGAACGCATTTCTAATCGAGGTGGCCGGGCTGCGACCGGCTACGGCGGCGGTGATTTTCCTCATCGTCAAGGCATGGGACGCGATCAATGATCCGATCATAGGGGCTTTAACGGATCGCACAAACACGCGCTGGGGGCGGCGGCGGCCCTGGCTGCTGTTTGGGGCCATCCCGTTTGGGCTGGCGTTTTTGCTGCAATGGCTGGTGCCGGATTGGGGAGATGCCGGCAAGTTCTGGTACTACCTGCTCGTGGCGCTGCTGCTGGACACCGGTTTCACCGCTGTCAACGTGCCCTACGCCGCCCTGACGCCAGAATTAACGCACGACTACGACGAACGCACCACGCTCAACTCCTATCGCTTCAGCTTTTCCATTTTGGGAGGCACGTTTGCCGCCTTTTTCCACACCTTGATCGTCAACGGCTACAGGGAACGGGGCGTCTTCCTGACCGGATACGCCGTCAGCGCCGGCATCTGGGCTTTTGTGATCATCGTCTCCAACTTCATCACCTTCGCCTTCACCCGCGAGAACCATTTCCGCCAGGAAGACGACAAGGCGGCATTGGGCATTGTGGCCGGCATTAAAATTGCCCTGAGCAACCGCCCCTTTGTACAGGTGACCATCATTTACCTGCTGTCCTGGCTGGCGATCCAGTTTGTGCAAAACAACCTGATTTTATACGTCAAATATTGGACGGGCGGCGTGGAACAGTTCCAATGGCTGCTGCTGCTGCTGCAAATTTCGGCTTTTGTGTTTCTGTTGATGTGGACGCGCGTCAGCCAACGGCTGGGTAAACAGCGCGTCTATTATTTGGGGGCAACGGCCTGGATTATTGCCGGCATTTTTCTCTTTTTTGTCCCCGCCGGCGGCATTGCCTGGCTCTACCCCATTGCCTTTATCGCCAGTCTAGGCGTCAGCGTTTGCTACCTGATCCCCTGGAGTATGCTGCCCGACGTGATTGAGCTAGACGAACTAGAAACAGGCCAGCGGCGAGAAGGCGTGTTTTATGGCTTTTTTGTCTTTCTGCAAAAGCTGGGGATATCGTTGGGGATTGCCGCCTCTAACCTGATCCTCGATTGGACAGGCTACGTCAAACCGCTTTATGCGGGCGCGCCCCTGCTGGAAGACCAGCCAGCGGCGGTGCTGCTGGCGCTGCGCAGCTTTGTGAGCATTGCTCCGATTGTGATTCTGACTGCCGGCATTCTGGCCGTGCGCGCCTACCCTATTACGCGGCAAAAACACGCCGAAATCCAGGCCGCCCTGTTGCGCCGCCAAAGTAGAGACGTGGCATTGCCACGTCTTCCCGACTAATTGCCCCCTTCAGCCTGCCAGCGCACGTCACGCAAGGACAGCCCAAAGAAAGCGGCAATACCTTCCAACTGCGACTCGATGGCCGGGCGGGTAAATGCCGGCAGCGGCGCAAAAGGCGCCAACTGCACATCCAACGCCGCTCCCTGCCGCTGGTAGCGCCACGTGCCCGCAATCCGCCCATGCACCAGGATCGTGCCCTCAATGTGGCCCGCCGCCCGCCATACTTGCTTGTACTGGCTGGCGTCAACCAGCCACGTTTTATCTTTGTGCGCCAACAGCAGCGGATCAAAACGGTACAACAGCTTCACCGGCCACGCTTCCGCGGGCGGCGCCGGTTCCGCCAGTTCCGCCAGATCAGCGCGGGGCAGCAGCATTGACTGGCCGGCAACGGTGACTGCCGCCAGTTCCGGCTGCACGGCGGACAGCCAACGCCGCGACGCCGCTGCCGGCACTAACCGCCAAAAGCGAAAATCAACTTCCGCCGCCGGCCCATAAGTGTGAAAATAGCGGCGCAGCACCGCCACGTTTGCCGCTTCAAACGAAGGGGGATCCCATTCTAAATCAGGCAGCCAATATTCGCGCCAGGCAAACACCCCTTCACCCCCGTTCTGCCCGGCATGGCAGGCCAGCCCGCGATGCACCAACTCGCTAAAAATGCCGCCCCAGGCAGAAAGCAGTTCATCACTCAGTTGAATCTCCGCCGCCCGCAAATCGCTGCGGGTGAGCGTGTGGCGTTGTTGCAGCAAGCGAGTAACGTAGTGAATGGCGGTGTAAAATGCTTCAATATCTCCCCCATTCTTCCGCACCTGCCGCTCGTAATACGTGCTGCCTTCCTGCCAGGTGGCTGCATAAATCAGGGGCCACTCCTGGCTGGTGAACAGGTGCAGCGTGCTGCGCATTCCCCACAGCTTGACCAGGCGGCGCGTCTCGTGCAGCGCCGCGTCATAGGCGGCCTGATCCAGCCCGGTGGTACGCTGCCACAACGCCAGGCCAGCCGCGGTAAGAATCTGCGCCTGCACCCCAATCAAGGCAGTCGTGACCGCTTCTGGGGAAGCCATCGGTTGCGCCAGCCCCGAACGTTGGAAACGAAACCAACGCACCTGCTCTGCGGAAACGTGCATCAGCCGGAGTCCCCCTGCTCTTCATGCAGCAAAAACAACAGCGCCGTGCCATAGGCGTCGGCTGCTTCAATCGCGGAAAAGGTGCGGCTGTGGCCCTGATGCTGCATACAACATTCATAAACGTCTGGCCGGCAAACCAGGGTCACCGCCGGCTGCGGCTCCCCGGCCAGTCGCACTTGCAGCATATGGCGCAGTTGTGATTCCGTCGGCAGCCAGACGGCATCTGCTTGCAGCACGTAATCAAGCGACCACTCCACTGCGCCATTGAAGGTGAGCGCCGGCCAGCCTTGTTGAACTTGCACATCAATAGCCATATCGCTCAAGACAAATACGCGATCGTCCAGGTTACTGTCAGGAATGGCAAAAAAGTCGTGCCAGGCAGGCGACCATACCAGCCCGGCATCTCTTAACTGGCGGGCCAGCTTCAGGTGAATCAGGTGTGGCTGGAGACGGTTGTTTCCGTTTATCATGTCCTGTCCTTTGATTATGCAGCCAACAATCCTTGAAAGAAGGCGGTGATATTCGCGCCCAGCGCATCCAGGCGATAGCCGCCCTCTTGCACGACAACAGTAGGCAGGCGCAGGGCGGCAAAAGCTGCGCCTATCCGCTCGAAAGAGTCAGTTTGTAAGTGGAACGTGCCTGTGGGATCGCCTGTATAGGTGTCCAGACCAAGGGAAATGAGCAGGGTGTCTGGCTGATACTGACTTACTTTTTCCAGGGCGTGATGCAGAGCGGGGAAGTACACGGCTTCATCGGACCCCACCGGCAGGGGTAAATTCAGATTAAAACCTGCGCCTGCCGCCGCGCCAGTTTCATCGGCATGTCCCCAATAATAAGGATATTCGTCGTAGGGGTCGGCGTGAATGGAGCAAAACAGCACGTCTGCCCGATCATAGAAAATTGCCTGCGTGCCGTTGCCGTGATGGTAATCCACGTCCACAATGGCTACGCGCTGTCCCTGCTGCGCCAGCCAGGCAGCGGCCACTGCTGCGTTATTCAGGTAGCAGAAGCCGCCGTAGAGGTCCGCGTGCGCGTGATGGCCGGGCGGGCGGCATAGGGCGTAGGCTGTGGGCGCGCCCGCGTGTACCAGGGCGGCGGCGGACAAAGCAGTCTGAGCGCTCCAGTAGGCGGCCTGCCAGGTGCCGGCAAAAATCGGGGAAGAGGTATCAAAACAATAGCATCCAAGCTGCCCATAAATGGTGCGCGGCCAGTGGCGTGGGCGCTGCTGCACACTGTAGGTATCGGGAATGACCGGGCGGGGCGCGCCCGCCTCCTGGGCAAAGCGCTCATAAGCCGTTTGTAGGAACTGCACCATATCTGGATCATGCACAGCCAACAGCGGGGACGGACCAAAATCAAAAGGAGCGCGCCGCGCGCCCAATCCAGAGGTCAGCAAGGCATCGTGCAATAGCAGACCACGCACGGCGACTTCGCTGTAATAACTTTCGCTGTGTGTGCCCGGTTGCTGCAATAGGCGGGGATCGTGCAGGGTATGGTCAGGAGAGTAGTAGAAATCCATAAAGCAGCGGTTTGGTATAGAAAATGGGGCGGCGTCTAGACATTCTGCCGGCATTGGCCGGCCAGATGCACGCGCTGCCCCCCATAGAATCTGCCATCGCTGGCAATCGTTTAGCCAACCCAATTATTATAGTCCATTCGGGCTAACTACCGCCAATTGTAGCCTAAGGCACACTTCCCTTGTATAGGGTAACCTATACTGAACCTACCACTAACTGGGGCTTGCTTCCAGAAGTACCATTTACCTACCAGGGACAAGGTCTCTATCATATGCTGCCTGACATTTGTCGGTACAATACGGTGACAGCATCGGCAGCAAAAACAGGTCAAGCAGCGGTTAGTAAGCCTTCCATACACAAATTCATCCATCCAGCCATTATTGTTTTAGCTGGCAGATGCAGGATTATTGGCGATGAGCAACGACACCCCCAGAACAGAACAAGGCCAGACGCTGGTCGAATTTTCTCTCGTCATCATTGTGCTGCTCCTGTTAGCCTTCGTGATTATTGAGAGTGGCCGTATCTTATGGGCGTGGAATACGGTGCAGAACGCCGCCCGCGACGGCGCCCGCTATGGCAGCACAGGTCAGTTTGACCCCGCTTTCCAGTTTGAAAATGACCCGCGCGTTGCTTCCATTAAAGATGTAACCCACGGCAATCTGGCCGGGCTGCGGTTGAACGAGGACCCGGGTGCCCTGTACGAAGATGAGTATTACTACAACATCGAAGTGTTGGGCGTTCCGTTGACAGACACATCCCAGTTTTACCCGAACAACGCGGGGGGGCCGGGTCTGCCATTGATAGTGCGCGTCACCTATCGCGTCCCCCTGATCGCTCCCATTTTGAGCGGGATTGTCAATTCCATTCCGGTCAAAGGGCAAACCGTCATTAACAATGAACAGTTCGGCTCGCTGGGTAACTCTGACCAGGGACAGGGATTGCCGCCGCCAGTTCCCATCATCCCCACTGCCGGGCCAACCCCTTCGCCCAGCCCCAGCCCCACGGCTACAGCCACCAATACGCCTGGCCCGGCGCCGACAGCCACAGCCACCGCTTCGGCGACGCCCACAGGCACGCCTGACATTTGCGCCACCCAATTTGAAGGAGACCTGATCGCAGGTAATGATTTTGCTTTTGTGACCGGCGAAGTAGGCGATACAGTCATTGTGGTAGACTTGACCACAGGGGACACGCTGGGCGCAGATATCCTGGTCGCCGTTGATGGTCACGCCTGCCCTGGCTTTGCTGACTTTTTCCCCAACAACCTGTTCGACCAGCCGCTGGTTTTAGATCACGTCATTCTGGTGCAATCCACCAACGGTACAGTGGACACAGGCATTGTGGTGGCCGCCGCTTCGACGGCCACACCGACGCTCACTGCTACCCCCACCACTTCCCCCACACCCACTTTAACGCCAACGACTACCCCTTCGCCCACGCCGTCCAGCCCTTACATTGTGCTGTCTACCGACTGCGCCACCGGGCCGGCGATTCAGTTTACGGTGTTTGGCTTTGGTTGGCCCAATTCATTAGACATTAACCTGTTTTTTGACAACGACCTGCAAACCATCATTCCCGCCGGGCATGGCGGTTCCCTGCCGCCGCAAACATGGACATTCCCCAACGTGGGCAATGGCCTGCATCATGTCAAAGCGGTGGCATTGGGCGGTGTAGAGGATGAAAAGGATTTCATTGTACCCTGCCCCAACATCACCCCCACCCCGGCCACGTCTACCCCCACATCCACGCCCGCGCCGGCCGACCTGGTCTTTGTCGGCCAACCGGAACTGCTGAGTACGCCACCCATTGTGGAGTACCGTCCCCTTGATTTCCGCGTGGAAATCAGCAACACCGGCAGCATTGACATTAACGATCAGTTTTTCATTGACATTTATTTTGATCCCTCGCAGGTATTCAGCACCACTATTCCCATCACCCAAAGCGTGGGCTATATGGGCGTCAGTGCGCTGCCCGGCGGGGAAGGGCGCACGCTCTTCATTCGCACTTTTGCCGGATTCTCCGGCGGCTTCCCCGATCACGTTGTGTACAGCATGGTAGACTCGTTGGAAGAAGTCAACGAAGGCAGCGAGCTGAACAATATCGTCGGACCCATTGACGTCACGGACGTGGTGCCGGCGCCATCGCCTGTCCCTACGCCCGTACCGGCTGCCGGCTCAAATGACATTAGCGGGGTAGTGCGAGCCCGTTTGAGCGACTGGTTCGCCCAAAATCGGGCGCTGGTGAAACTACTGGATGCTAACTCCGGCGCGGTGCTGTCGCTCAAGTTTACGAATGATGATGGCATTTACGAATTCCTGGACCTGGCAGATGGCGTGTACACGCTGATAGGCTGCCAGCAAATAGACAACATCTGGTTCCAGGGGCTGCGCACCAACATTGCCGTACCGCCCTCCACGCCATTGGCGGACATATGGATGCGCGACCAACAGTTAGGAGTGTGTCCCTGACATGGGTATTCCCAACACAGCTCGTTCAGGTTTGCGTGCGGCTTTGCTGCTGCTTTTGGCGGGGTTAGTGTGGCTGGTAGGTCAGGCTCAGGCCAATCCACAGGAGATGCTGGATGCCCCCTCCTGGGAAACAGAACCACCAGGCCGCCTGCTCTCCATAAATGCTTCGTTAGGCGCAGACCGCCCCGTCATCCGCGTTGCGCCCAACGGGCAACTGCTGGTTGTTTTCAACCGCTTCACATCTATGGCGGGCGACAAGCTGCCAGACCCGTATTACAGCCTGTCAAACGACGATGGGCAAAGCTGGTCTACGCCGGCGCCGCTTTATCAGAGCGGCGGCGTTACCTCGCTGTATACGACGTTTACGTATAGCAGCAACAGCACGGCCCATGCCGTGTGGGTAGAAAATCTGGCGCTAGTTTATGCCCGCCAGGGGGATTGGCCCGGCATCACGCGCACCCTTTCCGATCCAGAGGATATTCCAGGGGCGCTGCACCCACAAATCGTCAGCAGCGGCAGCAGCAGTTTGGACGTGGTATGGGCGGAAGGAGACCTGGCGGATCCGGGAGCCTTTGTC
>CAZDSN010000177.1:0-268 GCA_964507675.1 uncultured Ardenticatenaceae bacterium
TAGCGCGGATGGCGGCAAACGTTTCCGCCTGCTTCACCGTATCCACGCCCAGGTCAGCTTCCAAATCCAGATCGAGGTCTAGCATGTCGGTGGGGTAGCCCGTTTGCTCGGCCACAATTGCCAGCACTTGGGCGGCAATGGGATCGCCGCCGTCAGGCGAGGGTGTGTGGGGCGGCGTTTCTACCCGGATGGGGACAACCGGTTCAGGCGCCGGTTTGATTTCCGGCGCGGGGGAGGCTGCGATCTCAGGCAAAGCAGCAGGCGCAGG
>CAZDSN010000177.1:368-7464 GCA_964507675.1 uncultured Ardenticatenaceae bacterium
CGATACTGCGGGCGCAGGCGATACTGCGGGCGCAGGCGATACTGCGGGCGCAGGCGATACTGCGGGCGCAGGCAAAGCAGCGGGCGCAGGCGATACTGCGGGCGCAGGCAAAGCAGCGGGCGCAGGTGATACTGTGGTCGCAGGCGATACTGCCGGCATTGGTGGCGCAGTGGGTAGAACTGGCGGCGTGGCAGTGGGTTTAGCTGCCGCCGTGATTTCGATTACTTCTCTCTTCGGCCTTCTCTCTTCGGCCATGGCATATGTTTGCAGGCGGGCGGGGTGGTCAACGGGGACGAAGCCATCCGTGACCAGGGTGCGCATGGTCGGGGCTGTGCCATACTGCCAGCGGTTGGGGGCCGGCGGGCGCAGTGGCGCGCCTTGCGCCTTAATGCGCAGCACCCGCTTTTCCACTTCCGTTTCTGCCCAATCATAGCCGCTGATGTCCGCCAGCCAGCGGTCGTAAAGCGCCGGGTTGTCCATGCGATTCAGGCTGCCCGGAATGTGGCGCGTCAGCGTCATAGCGATTTGGGAGCCAAAACCCGCCGCCAGGTGCAGCGCGTATTTGACGGGGTAGCGCCCGCCGCGGCTCAGATTCAGCAGGCCCAGTTCGGGGTCTACTTCTTTGAAGTTGGGTACAGGCGGCACGATGCCGTGTTCCAGAATCTTGACGGCGATCACGTCTTCAATGCCTACGCCCATGGGATGGCCGGTAAATCCTTTAGTGTTGGCCACGATGATTTCGTTGGCCGTTTCGCCAAAGGTCTGCCGTAAGGCCATCACTTCGGCGGCGGCGCTGCCGCCGCGGGCGGGCGTGTACGTTTCGTGGGACATGAAGACCATTTGCGGGGCGATGGCGTGGCGGTTCAGGCCAAAACGACGTTCGGCAGAGGTGACCAGATTATTCATGATCTGGCTGATGTGGTCTACGTCCAGGCGCGTGCCGTGGAAGGCGCTGTTGTTGGTTTCGCTGCTGAGCAGTTCCACCATGCCGCGCATACCCCGTTCGCGCACGGCGTCTTCGCTTTCGACGACGAGGGCGCAGGCGCCCATGCCCATAATGGTGCCGTGGCGGCGCTTGTCAAAGGGGAGCGCCGCTTCTTCCAGGCGGTCTTCGATGGTGGCTGCACCCACGCCCAGGAAGCCGGCCCCTACCCATTCCATCATGTGGTCGCTGGTCACGTCGTCCGCGCCGATGACGACCACGCGGCGGCAGCGACCGGTGCGAATCCAATCTTCGGCAATGGACACGGCCTGGGCGGTGGAGGCGCAGGCGGCGTTGACCTGCGTGTTGGGGCCGCGCGCGCCGATGTATTGGGCAAACTGGCTGTGCCCCATGGACAGAATACGGAACAGGAAGCGGCGGTCAAAGACGTAAGGTTCGCGCTCCAGTTCCTGGCGGAGTTGGTGGATGCGGCGGTTGATTTCCTGGGCTGTGCCGGCATCTTCCGTATACCGCCGCAAATCTTCCAGCATCTCCAACTGCGTCAGCCGGTTTTGGTAGAGATGGTAGCGCGTCATCTCGTCCGCAAAGCGGTCGCCGCCGGGGAAGGCGCTGGCAAAGATAACGCCCGTTTCATCTCGCAGGCAGGCGGGCAGCATCCAGCGGTCGGGCAGCGACTTGCCGGTGGTGGTGCGTTTATACGTCATCACCAGGGGAATGCCCGCTTCGCGCAGGGCGTCCAGCCCGGCAGCCATAGCCAGTTGGGAGGTAATGTCCAGCGCTTCGATCAGTTTTGCCGGCACGCCATACTCTGCCTCTAAATCGAAGGCGCCAGGCCGTCCGGCCAGTTTAATCACTTCGTCGGTGTTATCAATAGTAGCAAAGCTGCCGCCGCCATCTTCTGACTTCACCAGGCGCACCACCCGCTTAGCCACCATCATCTTGCGGAACCGCTCTGGGATCAGGTCTACAAACTGCTCCCCGCGCAAAATGCGCGCCGCGTTTTCCGGATCCATCACCTGCTTTTCCGCGCCAGGCAGCCCCAACCCCGTGCCGCTGATGACCACGGAGCCGGTGGGGGGCATATTCCGATCATAAACGGTGGGTCGTGGAGCGGCAGCCTGCAGCGCCTGCGCCAGCAGTTGGCTCAGGTCGGCCAGGGGAGCCGGCGCGCTTGTGGCCGGCGCGGGCGGCGCGCCGTTGGGAGGAGAAACGGCTGGTTGTGTTTTCATAACGGGTTGCTCGGTGGTGATTGCGGCGGGGCGGGCCGGCGGCGCGGGCGGTTCCACGCCATAGCCGGCGGCGTACAAACCGCAAAGGGCTTGATTGAAAGCAGCTAACTCGCCCGTTTTGGGGTGGTTGGTGATCAGGGCGGTCACATCTGGTTTGTCCGCCAGCACGTCCACCACAAAACCACGCAAAGCCCGCTTGGGCCCAACTTCGACGAAGACGCGCACGCCAGCGTTGTATAATGTGTGCACGCCCTTCACCCATTGTACAGGCGAAGCGATCTGTCGCTGCAAGATATCTTTTATGGATTCAATGCGGTCCGTGGGGTAAAACTCGCCCGTGACGTTGGTGACGATGGGCAGCGTGGGCAGCGTCACGTGCAGCCGGTCCAATACCTGGCGCAGCGGGGCGCTGGCGGGGGCCACAATCTTCGTGTGGAAGGCGTGGCTGACGGGGATGAGGCTGGCTTTGTACCCTTTAGCCGTGAAGGCGGCCACCGCCTGGTCCACAGCCTCGCTGGCTCCGCCAAAAACGCATTGGCTGTTGCTGTTGATGTTGGCGGGGATGACGTAGCCGTCAATTTCTTTGAGCGTCGCTTCTACCACGTCCAGCGGCGCCAGCACGAAGGCCATTTTGCCCTTGTCTTCTACGCTGACTCTGGCCATTTCACTGCCGCGGGCGGCGGCGGCTTCCAGATTGTCCTCGAAGGGCATAATGCCGGCAGCCATCAATGCCGCGTACTCCCCCAGCGAATGCCCCATCACCATGTCCGGCTGGAAGCCATATGATTGCAGCAGTCGCAGCAGCGCTGCGTCCAGCGTCAGCACTGCCGGCTGGGTGATGGCTGTTTGCATCAGGTCGAATTCCGCCTTCATCAGCGCGTTGGGGTCGTCGCTGTCCACAAAGATGTACTCCGTCAGCGGCTTACCCAAAATGGGCGTCATCACCCGGTCTGCTTCCTGGAAAACCTCGGCCACTATCGGCGTGGCCCGCGCCAGGTCCCGCCCCATGTTCACGTGTTGGCTGCCCTGGCCGGGGAAGAGGAAGGCGATTTTGCCGGTGGGTCCGCTGCCGCTGCCGCGGAAGATGCCTTGCGATTCCATCGCTTTCCACGTCTGTGGGTTGTCCAGGTTTATCACCTTCAGCGCCTTTTGCAGGCGGGACAATAGCTCGTCGTGGTCGCCAAAATCAATCACCAGCCGCTCGTGGGCGCGGATCGTTTCCGGTTGGGGCAGCGCCAGCGGCGGCGTCCAGCCCCCTTCCACCCGCTGCGTCGCTTCCCGCAGCCGCTCTTGCAACTGTGACCGGCTGTCTGCCCCCAATGCCAGGATACCGCGCAGCGGGCGGCGGCTGACGACGTGGGGAAGGGGCGCCGCCGGAGCGGGAGTGCGGGTGACGGTTTCGACCGTCTGCACGGCGGCGCGGGGCCGCTTTAACAGGCCGGGGATGTGTTCTTCCAGCACAATGTGGAAGTTGGTGCCGCCAAAGCCGTAGGCGCTGACGCCGCAGCGGCGGGGATCGCCATTCCGCGTTGTCCATGCCTGGGCTTCGTGGCTGAGAAAGAACGGAGAGTTGTCAAAATCAATGTTGGGATTGGGCGTTCGGGCATTGAGCGTGGGCGGCAAAATTTTGTGGTAAATAGCCAGGGCGGCTTTGAGCAGACCCGCCGCGCCCGCGCCCGCCTTCAGGTGGCCGATGTTGCTCTTGGCGGAACCCAGGGCGATGCTGCCGCGGGGCGCGCCGCCAAAGACGGTCTGCATACTTTCCACTTCCACCACATCGCCCACGCGGGTGCTGGTTCCGTGCGCTTCGATCAGGGTGGCCGTGGCTGGGTCAATGCCGGCATTTTCCCACGCTCGCGCAATTGCCAACTGCTGTCCAATAGGATTCGGGGCGGTGATACCCTTGCCTTTGCCATCGCTGGCCCCCCCTACGCCGCGAATAACGGCGTAAATGCGGTCGCCATCCCGTTCTGCATCTTCCAACCGCTTTAACAAGAAAGCGGCAGCGCCCTCGCCCATCACAAAGCCATCGGCCCCATCCCCAAAGGGGCGGGTCCCGGTGGCGCTGAGGGCGCCGATCTTGCAGAACTTCACATAGCTGGAAATGTCCATATTGCGGTCTACGCCACCCGTAATCACGGCGTCAACCTTGTGTTCGCTCAACATGGCAAAAGCGGCTTCAACGGCGGCAAAACTGGAGGCGCAGGCCGCGTCGGTAATGAAATTGGGGCCGCGCAGGTTAAGGACGTTGGAAACACGCCCAGAGATGATGTTAGCCAGCTCGCCAGGCATCGTGTCTTCGGTGATGGGCGGGATTATGGTGTTGATCGCCTCTCGCCAGCGATGCAAAATCTCGTGCCGCGTTGACTCTGGCAGATCATTGAATGCGGTCACTGACTCCAACACTTCAGCGTATTCGGGCAGCACAATGCGCGCGCGGGTGAGGAAAACGCGCTCACCCCCCATGGCTGTGCCCAATATGACCGCTGTCCGCTCGGTGTCCAGTGGCCGCTGCGGGTAGCCATAATCCGCCAGGGCGTCGGCGGCGACCGTCACAGCCCACTGTTGGCCTTCATCCATGGCCGCGGCCACTTTGGGCGGCATGCGGAAACGTTTCCAGTCAAAAGAAAACCCGCGTACCCAGCCGCCAATCTTGGTGTAGGTTTTGTCAGGGGCGTTGGGGTCGGGATCGTAATAATGTTGGATACTCCAGCGGTCAGCGGGTACTTCGGTGATGCTGTACCGCTTGTTAATGATATTGTCCCAAAAAGCTGTGGCGCTGAGAGCATCGGGCATGATGGCGCCTATGCCGACGATGGCAATGGCATTTTCAGCAGAATTGTCCATAGGAATCTCTCCCTCAAATCAGAGGCGCGACGGGCTTTTGACAACTATGTCGCACCAAAATAGCTATGCTATGAGAAGGCTTTGTTAAGCTGCTGCGCGGCAAAATCCATATCCTCAATGAGGCCAGTTTGGGATTGGTAAATTGCCGGCAGATTCAACGAGTTCGCCAGGTTGGGATCGCTTTGCCCGGAGCCTATGGCCCAGCGCAGCCCATCCGCGGACACCTTCAACGCCGCTTCGCGGGCGTGAATACGGGCTAAAGCCTGGCGCGTGGGCACGTCCAGCTTAATGGCTTCCGTGGGCTTTTGCATAACCCGCTCTGCGAAAATAGCTGCCGTTTCCGCATAAGCCACCAACTCCCCCAGGCGGAAAAGCACGTGCTGGTTGCGCGTCAGCCGGTCCAGGCGGCAGCGCTCCATGATCGTCGCCAGCGCCCGCAGCGCCAGCGCCGCTGTGTTCGCCCCATTCTGCGGTTCGCGCACGTGCAGCCCCTCCAGCCGCGCCGCCCAATCGTTGTAATAAGCCCCCCGCGTCTTCAAATGCAGTTGCCAGCGGTCGCGCGCCATCGTCCATTCCATAATTTCCGACGTGCCTTCATAAATGGTCGTAATACGCACATCCCGCTTAATCTTTTCTACGAAGTATTCTTTCGTATAGCCATATCCCCCATGCGCCTGAATCGCGTCTTCCGCCGCTTTATTGCCCGCTTCCGTCGCCATATACTTGGCCACCGCTCCCTCCGTCGCCAGCCCTTCTTCGCCGCTGTCCAGCCGTTCCGCCACCCATTCAATATAGGTGCGCGCCGCCTCCAGGCGGGCGGCGTTGGGCACGATCAGCTTATGGGTATACCCTTGCTTCTGGCTCAGCGGCGCGCCCCCTTGAATGCGCTCTTGCGAGTAGCGAATGGCCCGCCGCAGCGCTTCCCAGCCCGCGCCCAGCCCAAACGCCCCCACCATCAGCCGCGTGTAGCCAAACACCGCCTGCGCCTGCGCCAATCCTTTGCCTTCTTCCAGGCCGATTAGCCGGTCTGCCGGCACATACACCTCATCCAGAAACAAAGCCGCCGTATTGCTGGCGCGAATGCCATGCTTATCTTCCGGCTTGCCGTGGCTGAAGCCAGGCGCCCCCTTTTCCACCACAAACCAGGACGGCCCGCCCGGCGCCAGCGCCAGGATCGAATACAGATCCGCCACGCCGCCGTTGCTGATCCACTGCTTCCGCCCGCTGATTTTATAACCGGTGAGGCTGCCATTTTCATGGACGGGCTCCGCCTTCGTCGTCAGCGCCGCCAGGTCGCTGCCCGCCTGCGGCTCCGTCGCCCCATAAGCCATCAACAGCGCCTCATCCGCCACCCGCCCCATCCACAGCGCCTTTTGCGCCGGCGTCGCCCCCACCGTAATCGGGTCCGAGCCGAGAAACGTCGCCAGCACCCCCGTCGCCACCCCCAGGTCGGCGGCAGCGATCAGCTCCGAAATACGATAAATGTCATACGCCCCGCCATCCAACCCCCCATACTCTTCGGGGATGAACAGCAAGTGCAGACCTAAATGGTTGGGATCGTACAACTCTTGCAAAACTTCGAGGGGAAACTCGTCTTTGTAATCCAGTTCCAGCAGATACTCTTGCGTCAGCTTACGCTCAGCATACTTCTTAAGCGTATCCAACACCATATCTCGCGTTTCTTTATCCAATCCGGGCATGGTATTCTCCTTCAAAACGCACAGGGATATTCACTTGTTGTGCACACCCCTTATTGTAGTTTAGAGAAGAACCCACTCAGAGTGACAAACGTCACGCGATTAATAGGAAAAAATAATCAGGCGTAAAACAACGTAAAACGATTTTCCAAAATCGTTCTATATCCCCCGCCCGCTTTGTCATTCCAAAGGCGCCGCCCCCTGCTTTCCCCACCAGCGCCGTAGGGCGGGTTGCCAACCCGCCCCCCTACTTTCACCAGCGCCGTTGGAATTCCTCACCCCATTCCCCGTGTCATTCCGAAGGTGCCAGCCTGAGGAACCCCTACCCCCTTGGCCTACCAGCGCCGTAGGGCGGGTTGGCACCCCGCCCCCTGCTTTCC
>CAZDSN010000178.1:0-7456 GCA_964507675.1 uncultured Ardenticatenaceae bacterium
CTGGACGCATTACCAATCTGTGGCTGAAGCTAGCGCCGACCTGGATCACTTTCTGGCTGAATATGAAGACGGCGGCATGGGTGCGTGGGGCATCGAACACCGGGCGGATCAACGCCTCATCGGCATCGCCAATTTCAGCCTACCGCACCGCCATCATCGTCGCACCGAACTGGGCTACACCATCTCCCGCGCCTATTGGGGACAGGGCTACGCCACCGAAGCCGCCCAGGCGCTGATCACGTTTGGATTCGAGCAGATGCAGTTGGTCCGGATTGAAGCCGTCTGTTTGCCCGATCACCTGGCGTCTGCCCGCGTCCTGCAAAAAATCGGGATGCAGTTTGAAGGCTTGCTCCACAGCTATCAGATCTGGCGCGGGCAGCCGCGCGACCTGCTGATGTATGCGATAACCGGTGCTCCATAACGCCGATTACCTCAGAACGCCGCCCTGCTTGGCGGACAAAACTTATCTACCGCCAGGCCCGCCAGGAACACAAAGGAAGAATCTTCGCGTTCTTGGTATCTTGGCAATGAATCCTTAAATCTATCAGTCAATCAGGGCTGCCCTGCTGCCCCTGCTGGCGCAGCGCCAGCAGCCGGTCAGTGACCAGGATAGCTTCTTCCAGCGTGGCGCAGCCATCCCAGGAGAAATATTCTTGGGGAGCGCAGGCAATCGTTGCCAGACGCTCTGCCGGCACGTAAGGTTGGGATATGTGCGGCGCGGTGGGGCCAAAAATAGCCAGCGTGGGGCAGCCCACGGCGGCGGCGATGTGCGTGGGGCCGGCATCATTGCCCACGTATAAGTCGGCAATTTCACTCAGCGCAGCCAGTTCGCCCAGCGTCACGCTGCCGGCCAGGTTGTTCGCCGGCGCGGACATTAAGCCCAACACCGCTTGCACTCGTTCCCGGTCTTCCTGGCTGCCTAACAGCAGCACCCGCGCCCCATGCTGCCGCACCAGGTAGCTGCCCAGCCGGGCAAAACGCTCCACCGGCCACTGTTTATCCATGTCTGTGCGCGCCGGGTTGTGACCGCCGCCAGGATGCAAGAGCGCCAGGGGGGTATCCCCTAACCAATCTACTTCCTCTACCAACCGCGCCGTCATGGCCGCCCGATCGGTGTCTCGTGGATAAAACTCCATGAAGGGGGTGGCGGTGATGCCCACGGCAGCCGCCAGACGCAAATAAACCTGCGCCTCATGCCGCGTGTCGCCATTGAGACGCACCGTCATGGTATGGGCAAAACCACGACCGTTGGCGTTCAGACCAATGCGCTGCCGGATGCCGGCACGCCAGGCAACGTAGGCCAGCAGCGTGGAGCGGCTGGGGATAAAACAGGTATCATACTGTTCCTGCCGCAAACGGGCCGCCAGAGCCTGTACATCCCGCCAATGGCTGCCCGCCAGCCCCACCTGTCCGGCGTCAATCAACTCGCTGACGCGCGGATTGGTGGCCACAGCCGGACGCGCCCAGTCGCTAATGGCCCAATCAATCTGGGTTTTGGGGTAAGCTTCGCTTAAGGCAGCCAGTAGCGGTGTAGCCAGCATAACCTGGCTTAGACAGCAAGGCTTCAGGATCAAAATTTTGCGCGGCGGCTGAAAAGAGGAACGGGCAAAGAGGCGAAAAGGAATGCCGGCAATCAACGCCGCCGCGCTGGTCAGGTAATTATCGCGAGGCATACCTGGCCACTATTCCCCCACCGTAATCAGAGCCTTGATTTCATCAAACTTGGCCGGACCAATGCCCGGAACATCCATGATAGATTCAATAGCCGCAAAGGGGCCGTTGGCTTCACGGTAGGCCAGGATGTCGGCAGCGGTGGATGGGCCAATGCCGGGCAAAGAGTCTAGAGCCTCCTGGTCGGCGGTGTTGATATTGATCAGCTCTCCGCCCACATCCAGGGTTGTATCGGTGCGCGTCTGCGGTTCAACCACGATAGGCGCAGCCTGGACGCTGCTTTCCGCCAGCGTAGGGACGCGAATCTGCATCCCATCCAGCAAGGGTTGGGCCAGGTTGATCAGGTCAGCGTTCGCTTCGGCGGTAAAGCCGCCAGCCTGGTTAATGACGTCGGCGATCAGGCTGCCTGCCGGCATTTCATACACCCCTGGGCTGCTGACTGCGCCGTTGACAAACACGGAGACGGGCGCAGGCGGCGGTTCCGGCGTGGGCAAGGGGGTTGGCGCAGGGGGTTCAATCACAATGGGCTGCGGCGCAGCCCGGCCAGATAATACAGTGGACAATACGCCCAGGATGATGCCGGCACAAATTCCTACCACCAGATACGTCAAATTGTACTTATCGAGCTTCATGTTCTCCTCAAAAAAATGACCTTACGCGCAGGGGTTATTACGCCCAATTACCCTTTAATCACGGCTATTGGCGTCAGGCGGGCTACTTTGTGGGCAATGCCGGCGCCATGCACCACTTCCACGACGCGGTCCACGTCTTTATAAGCCATAGGCGCTTCTTCGGCCAGGCCGGCCATGCTGCCCGCGCGCACTTGAATACCGCCATCTTCCAACTCTTGCCGCAGTTCGCTGCCGCGCACCATCTTTTTGGCCTGCGAGCGGCTCATGGTGCGCCCGGCGCCGTGGCAGGTAGAGCCAAACGTCTGCTCCATGGAGCCAGTTGTGCCCAACAACACCCAACTGGCCGTGCCCATAGAGCCGGGAACCAGCACAGGCTGGCCGATGTCGCGGTATACGTCCGGCAGTTCGGGAGAGCCTGGCCCAAAAGCGCGCGTGGCTCCTTTGCGATGCACACACACTTTCATGGACTTGCCGTCAACCAGATGCGTCTCAATTTTAGCCATATTGTGGGCAATGTCATATATCTGGTAAACGGCGTGATTGCGCACGTGCCCGGCCAACGCCTGCTCGAAGCTGCGCCGGATGTAGAAGGTAAGCACCTGGCGGTTCACAAAGGCGTAATTGGCAGCCGCATTCATGGCGGCAAAGTAATCTTGCCCCTCCGGACTGCTCAACGGGGCGCATACCAACTCCCGATCCACCAGCTTGATGCCATACTTACGCACACTTTCTTGAAACTCGCGCACGTAGTCAGTGCAAACCTGGTGACCAAAGCCGCGCGAACCACAGTGAATCTGCACCACAATCTGCCCCGGGTACAGCCCCATGCGCTGCGCGGCCAGGTCGTGGAAGATTTCGTCTATCACATCCACTTCAATAAAGTGGTTGCCCGCGCCCAACGTACCAATTTGGGGGCGTCCTCTTTCTTTGGCGCGGGCGCTGACTTTGCCGGCATCCGCCCCCGCCAGCCGCCCCCTTTCTTCGGTACGTTCCAGGTCAGCAGGCGTGGCGTAGCCGTTCTTCAGCGCCCACTGCCCCCCCTGCTCCACCAACCGGTCCAGTTCGGCGTTCGTCAGGCGCACGTGCCCTTTTTCGCCGACGCCGCTGGGGCAGTTGGCATAGAGGGCAGAAGCCAGGTTGTCCAGGTAGGGAGCCACGTCCTGCTGCGTCAACTGCGTCCCTAACAGACGCACGCCGCAATTGATGTCGTAACCAACGCCTCCGGGAGAGATAACCCCGTCAGGGAGTTGGGTGGCAATGACGCCGCCAATGGGGAAGCCATATCCCTGGTGGATGTCGGGCATAGCCAGGGCGTATTTGACAATTCCCGGCAGCGTGGCGGTGTTCACCAACTGCGTCAGACTTTTGTCGCCCAGAGTCTCTTCCAGCAGCACAGAGTCCGCGTAGAAGCGGGCGGGCACGCGCATGTCGCCGCGATAGGTAACGGGAATTTCGTAAATGTACGGGGTGATTCGTTTAAAATCTCCAGGGCTAACCATGTTAACCTCCTGCGAAAATAGTTAATTCCGTAGGGCGGGTTGGCAACCCGCCCATCCACCGAAAACAGGTTCACGCGGAAACGCGGGGAAAAATGTAGGACAAACTGCGCGGAGGACGCGGAGAAAAATGTAGGATAGGCTGCCAGCCTGTCCGCCGGAGTGCGTTACACATCAAAGACGATGGTGACTTCCATGCCGGCATCCGTCCGCACAATTTCCAGATTATGGTAAGTCACCGCCTTAATGTGCTTCAGCAGTTCAGGTACGGGGCCGCCGCGCACCACCGCCAGCAGCCGCGTCGCCGCCACTTGCTGCAATTCAAATTCTGTGAAGACCAGCATCTCCGTTTCGGCCCAATAGGCTAATTCGCTCAACCAATCTACCAGAAGCGTTTCCGCGTCAAACGCTTCCAGGGAAATGATCCTTTGCTCAGTCAAGGGAACAGCGCCTAACTCCCCCACCATCAGGCTGCTCATGCCCTGGGCGGCGTGTTGCAGCAGCGCCGGCCAATCTACGCCAAAGATGCGCAGCGACCAGTCCGCAGTGTGCTCCACGACCACGTAAGTGGGGGGCAAAGCCGGGTCGTTTGCAGAATTCATGGTCTACCATCCTGTCCTTGTACAGTCCATCCAACGTACATTGTAGCATGATAACCGATCTTATCTCAACCACGTCTTCCCATGTTCTGTTAGGGCAAAGAATTTAGAAAAGTCCCCTATGAGCGTGGCGGGCCACGAGGAATGAAAACAATCACAGATTGCGCAGATTTATTTCTAATCAGCGTCCGTCTGTAATCTAACCGCGCCAGATGACGAATCAGCTAAACTGGGGTATCTTTACCCGAACAGATTTCTGACCACTGTTCACCAATCACTGATCCCAATCTCGGAGGAGAGAACATGAGCCACGGCGCACCCTTATGAATGAAACTTTTTGCCACAAATAGCACGAATTTGCACGAAGTTTCTGACCACTCTCCACTATTCACTGACCACTATTCTCGAAGGAGCAGCCCATGAGTAACCAGACCCCGCCAGAACAACCTGCCGGCAGCGATCCAATGGCGGCAGCCAAACGCATTATGATTGATATTCCCGCCGATCTGAAAGCAGTTTATGCAAACATTGCTTTCATCAGCCACACCCCAGCGGAAATGGTGATTGATTTTGCCCAGATTTTGCCACGCACCCCCAAGGGCAACGTGCAGGCGCGCATCATTATGTCCCCTATGCACACCAAGCTGCTGTGGCGGGCGTTGGGCCAAAATTTAGCCAATTTCGAGCGGCAGTTTGGCGAAATCCGCTTTCCGCGTACCCTGGCTGATGAGTTATTTAGTTTTTCACCCCCGAACCAGGGCAACGAAGAGTAGCGAGGCGACTGTATTATGGATAACCTAGACCTGATCAGCGAACGCATTCGCATGCAAATGGAAGCAGTCTCCGCCGCCCGCGACACCGCCTACCAGCAGTCGCGCGAACTTGTCAGCGCCTGTGCGCGTACGATTCGGGCCATTCACCGCGAAGAGTGGGAAAACGCGCAGCACTTGCTGCAACAAACGCGCCTGGCGGCGCAGAAGCTGGCGGCGGGCGTTTCCGCTTATCCCGATCTCTATTATGCTGGCTACACGCAAGACGCCTTAAAAGAGTACGTCGAAGCCCACCTGACCTACGCCCTGGTGCGCGGCCAGACGCTGCCCACACCGGAGGAATTAAACGCGGAATATAGCACCTGGCTGAATGGGCTGGCTGAAGCGGCAACGGAACTGCGGCGGCGTATCCTGGATATTATTCGCCTGGGGCACAGCGCGGAAGCAGAGCGGCTGCTGGACGTTATGGACTCTATTTACAGCGTGTTGGTGACGTTTGATTTTAACGACAGCGTCACTGGCGGGCTGCGGCGGCGCACAGACACAGTGCGCTCCGTGCTGGAGCGGACACGCGGCGACCTGACAACCAGTTTTCGCCAGGCGGAATTGCAGGCGGCATTAGAAGCATTGGAGCGAAGAATGCCGGCATAAGCTCACGTGGAAGCGCGGCAATGTAGGCGGCAGGTCAGACGCCTGTTCAGGCGTCAGGCGGAGGGGGATGGGCGGTCAAGAGGCCAAGGCCAAGGCCAGCCAGGAGGCCAGCGCCGCTCCACCAGGGGGCGCGCTGGATTACCCAACTGATCTCCGCCGGCGTCAATTCGGGGCCGTGGGCGTGTAGCCCTGTCTTGAGCACCAGCAGCAGCAGCACACATACCGCCGTCGCCAGGCCAACGTATGCCCCGCCACAGGTCAACAGCAGCGCCCACTGCCACGGGCGCAGCCAACGCCCGCTGCGCCGCTGCAACCAATGCCCCCACGACAGCAGCGCCAGGCCCACAGCCAGCGCCGTGGCGCTGGTCAGGCTGCCTTCCAGGGGAATCCAGATAAAGAAAGTGACAGCTACGAGTATTGTGAGCAGGCGCAGTCCAGTTATGCGCGCTGGAATTTGCATAAAGAGAACCCTTCAGGCTTATGCCGGCTTGACGCAGCGCGTGAAAACGGGATAATCGGCGGCGTCAATAACAACGACGATGATACCTGCCGCAGCGCACAACGCAATCCGAAAGTAAATCCATGACCCCACCCCACTCTTCTTCCGAAACCTATGAACGCGCCCCCTGGCGCGTTTTGTACACGGGGCTACAGGACGGCGCCACTAACATGGCCATTGATGAAGCTATTCTGGAGGCAGTCAATGCCGGCAGCAGCCTGCCCACCCTCCGCTTTTATGGCTGGGACCCTGCCTGTCTCTCCCTGGGATACGGTCAGGAATGGGATGTGGCCGACCTGGCCTCCTGTGCCACGCACGGGTGGGACGTGGTTCGCCGTCCCACCGGGGGGCGGGCCATCCTACACGTGGACGAACTGACCTACAGCGTAGCTGCTCCAGAAATGGAGCCGCGCGTGCAAGGGGGCATCCTGGAAAGCTATAAACGCCTGTCAGAAGCGCTGCTGGCTGGCCTGCAGCTCATGGGTCTGGAACCGACGCGGGCGAAACCTTATTACAGCGACCAGGGCGCCCTGGGGCCGGCCTGTTTCGATGGGCCGTCCAACTACGAGATCACCATGGGGCAGATGAAGTTGTTAGGCAGCGCCCAGGCCCGTCGCCGCGGCATGGTGCTGCAGCATGGCACGCTGCCCCTCTATGGGGATATTACGCGCATTGCCGATGCGCTGGCCTTCGACGCTCCCGGACAACGCACGGCCACGCGGCTGCGGCTGCATTATCGGGCTACGACAGTGCTGCAAAGCCTGGGGCGGCGGGTGGAATTAGAAGAGGCGGTGACCTTCATGCGCGCTGGCTTCGCCAAACAGCTCAATCTGGAGCTGATTGAGAGCGAATTAACAGCAACGGAACTGGCGCGGGCAGCAGAAATCCGCGCGGAGAAATTTGCCAACGATGCGTGGACGAAAAGGGTCTAAAGTTAAGGAAACAGGTCAAGTGGCTGAGAAAATGAGAAAGGAATGGTTGATGAAGAAATCGGTTGTTTTGTTAGGACTTTTACTGCTGCTGGCGATGAGTGGGCTGGCAGCTTGCGGGGATTCAGGCAGCGATGGGGATGTACCGAAAACGATTGAACCCGGCAGCCTGCGGGGGCAGCTTGACAGCTTTAACAGCTATCGCTCAA
>CAZDSN010000179.1:0-7448 GCA_964507675.1 uncultured Ardenticatenaceae bacterium
GTGAGCCAACTAGCGGACCAGATGCCTGATTCCTTGACACTTTGTCGTTCTCTTTTGTTACATTTGTCACTATGTACAGTCAGGCTGCCTTCATAAAATCAGCCGAAGACAGAGCTTATGACCACTGTTGGTTAACCGCTTTGCATAGGAACGTGATTTTGAGAATTGCGCGGACAAACGGTCAGTTTGTCCTACATTAGATGAAAGTCGGGCAGGGATGCCCGACCTACGTGTTTTCAGAGGAGAGTACAATGGCCGAAACCACCTGGGTAAACAATGAGAAAGTCCTGGTAGAATCTCGTCCGAGCCGTCTTAAATTTGTCATTGGCGGTCTCTTTATTGTGGCGGCTTTGGGGTTCCTGATTTTCAATGCCATGCAGGACACCACCCAGTTATATGTCACGGTGCAAGAGTATTACGCCAATCCGACGAAGTTTGCCGGCAAAGACCTGCGCGTCGCGGGTTTTGTGTTAGGCGATTCCATCCAATTCACGCAGTTGGATTCGGCCACCACCCGCCTGGAATTCTCCGTGGTTGACGACCTGAGCAATCCCCAACAAACCCTGCACATTGTGGCGATGAATGAGCCCATGCCAGACCTGCTGCAACACGAAGCGCAAGCCCTGGTGGAAGGTCACATTGACAATGGCGTCTTTTATGCCAATCAGGGCGGCCTGCTCCTCAAATGCCCTACCCGCTACGAAGAAGCAGCGCAGAACAGCGGCTAATTAACCGCCCCGTAATAAAGTTCGTCGTAACGACTGCTGTCGCCTGGGCCGGTAAGGCGGTCGCTACGACCCCTCACTGGTAAAGCCGTGCGCCATTGATTTCCTGCGCGGAATCTGGAAAAAAGATATGATCGCCGATCTTGGTTACGTCGCCTTAATAATCGCCTTTGGCATCTCTGTTTATGCTGTGTTGTCGGCCATTTATGGCATGAGGCGGCACGACGAGCGCTGGGTTACCAGCGCCCGCAATGCAACGGTGCTGATTTTCCCCCTGGTTTTGCTGGCCTGCATCACGCTGGTTGTGTCCATGCTGCGCGGCGACTTCTCTCTGGAATATGTGTGGCGCGTCACCAGTCTGGAAATGCCCACCTACCTCAAAGTGACCGCCCTCTGGGGTGGGCAGGCAGGTTCTCTCCTGTTTTGGAACTTGCTGCTGGCGGCGTTCACCTGTATTGCCATGCTGCGCCACTGGCGGGAGGAGCATGAACTCATCCCGTACGCCCTGGCCATCTCCACCGTGACGCAAATCTTTTTCCTGGGCATCTCTCTTTTTGTGGAAAACCCCTTTGCGCGCATCAGCCCCATCCCCGTGGATGGCAATGGCCTCAACCCGCTGCTGCGCCATCCGGGCATGATCATCCACCCCCCCATGTTGTATCTGGGCTTTACGGGTTTCACTATCCCGTTCTCCTTTGCTATGGCCGCGTTGCTCAGCGGCAAACTGGACGATACCTGGATTCGATTGACCCGCCGTTGGACGCTGGTGGCCTGGCTTTTCCTGGGCCTGGGATTGATTCTGGGCGGGCGCTGGGCTTATGATGTGTTGGGTTGGGGCGGCTATTGGGCCTGGGACCCGGTAGAAAATGCCAGCTTTATGCCCTGGCTGGCGGGAACAGCCTTTCTACACTCCATTATGATCCAGGAAAAGCGGGACATGTTCAAAATCTGGAACATGTTCCTGGTCTTGCTGACGTATATTCTGGTCATCTATGGCACCTTTATCGTGCGCAGCGGCGTCATCTCTTCGGTGCATTCCTTTGCCCAATCGGCCATTGGCCCCCTCTTCTTTGGCTTCCTGCTGCTGATGACTATCTTCTCTCTGGTGTGGATCTTCATTCGCTGGGACAGGCTGCGCTCTAAGAACCGGCTTGACTCCATTTTCTCACGGGAAGCGGCTTTCCTGTTGAACAATTTCCTGTTCCTGGGCATTTTGTTTGCCACTTTCTGGGGCACGAACTATCCCATTATTTCCGAGCTGTTCACAGGCGACAAAGCTACCGTGGGGGCGCCATTTTACCAGAAAGTGAATGGGCCGCTCTTTGCCTTGCTGCTGCTATTGATGGGTGTGGCCCCGCTGACGATGTGGTATCGCACCAGTTTGAAGCGATTGGAAATCATGACGCGCTGGCCAGCGCTGGCTTCGTTGGTTTTCATTGCCGTTTTGTATGTGTTGGGTATTCACAGTTGGGTGGCATTGTTGGGGTACTGGATTGTGACGTTTGCCGGCATTATCACCCTCCTCGAATTCTGGCGCGGCACCCGCGCCCGCATGAAAAAAGGCGAAACCCCGTGGACCGCCTTTGGTCGCCTCATCGCCCGCAACCGGCGGCGCTATGGCGGTTATTGGATTCACCTGGGCGTCGTCGTTATGGGCTTTGGCATCATTGGCAGCACGGTTTACCAGCAACAAACCCAACTCCAACTGCGCCAGGGCGAAACGTTGACATTGGGCGATTTCACCATGACTTTCCGGGGTGTGGAGCGCTTTCCTGGCCCAGACGACCTGATCATTACCGAAGCGACCGTGGATGTCTACAAAAATGGTACATTTGTGAAAACGCTGACGCCACAAACAGAGTTGTACACACGCACCAACCAGCCGATGACCATTCCTGACAAACGTTCCACCTTTTCTGAAGATTTCTACGCCCTGCTCATTAACTGGGAACCCGTCTCGTCTGACCTGGCTACCTTTAAGGTTTACATCAACCCGCTCATTAACTGGGTGTGGGCCGGCGGCTTAATCTTTATCCTGGGGACAATGATTGCCGGCTGGGCCGACCCGCTGTCCCTACGCGAACCCGCGCCCGCGCGTCGCCGCCGGCTGGCTGTGGGCGGGGCGGCTACCGATTGAGACTGATGATGTAAAATGTTAAAAGTAATGCGTCTTTTCCTGCTGCCAGCCGCGCTGCTGCTGGCAGCAATCACCGCCCTGGCGGCAGCGCCCGCCGCGCTGGCCCAAACGAACACGACCATCACTGATGATCAGGTGAACGAAGTGGCCCGCGATCTATACTGCCCGGTGTGTGAAAGCACCCCCCTGGACGTGTGCCCCACCGCCGCCTGCCGCGATTGGCGGGAAGTGATCCGCACCCAGTTGGCTGAAGGGCGCAGCAAGCAGCAAATCATGGATTATTTTGCCGATCAGTATGGCGGGCGGGTTTTGGCCGAACCCCCACGCAGCGGCTTTGCCTTAATTGTGTGGCTTTTGCCGGCAGCCGCCGTTATTGGCGGCGCGTTCCTGTTTGCCCGTTACTTGAACGGACTACGGCGCTCAGAAAGTGAGCGCCCGGCAGAAACTGCGCCCGCACCACCCCTTCAAGAAGATAACGAATATCTGGCCCGTGTGGAGAAGGAACTACAAGAGAAATTATGACAGAAGCGACTATGCCACCCGTGGAAACTGTGCCGGCACGGCGAATCAACCGCTGGGCCATTCTGGCCGGCGCCGCCACGTTGTTTATTCTCGGCTTCCTGGGCTGGGGATTGATGAACACCAATGCCTCTCGCCCTGAGCCGGGCAGTCCAGCCCCAGGGTTCGAGGTGCAATTCTTCAATGGTTATGAATGGGAAAGCCGCCCTGCGGCTGCGCTGGAGGATATGAAAGGCCAGGTGGTCGTCTTGAACTTCTGGGCTTCCTGGTGCGTTGAATGCCGCGTGGAAGCGGATTTGCTGGAAAATACCTGGCGCGCTTATCAAGAGCAGGGCGTGGTGTTTTTGGGCGTCGCTTATATTGACGTCGAACCTCAATCCATCGCCTACATGGAAGAATTCAACATTACCTACCCCAACGCTCCCGATCTGCGTTCCCACATCTCGCAGGATTATAAGGTAACGGGCGTGCCCGAAACCTTCTTTATCGGCAAAGATGGGCTGGTAAAAGATATTGTCATTGGCCCTGTTTCCGCGCGGCAGCTAACAAGCACCATCGAACGCCTGCTGGCGGAAGATGCTTAACTTACTTCCCAGAGATGCCGGGCACTTAAAAAGGGCCTGGCATCTATCTTTGAATGGTTCAGTCCTAAAGACTGAACTATTCTGCCACTGTTTTTCCTGACTACTATATGTCCACAGGTTCCATTCTTCTAGGGTTTGCCCTTTTTCTAGGGGTTGCCTTTTTCCTGGCGTATCCATTTTTGCTGGGCAACACGCGGCAGCGCCTTGCTGCCGCTCATTCAGCGCGGCAGCAGCTTCTGGCGGAAAAAGAAATGCTGCTCACGCGGCTGCGGGTGTTGGATTTTGATCACGAAACAGGCAAAATCCCCGACGATATTTATGAATCTCAGCGGTTAAGTCTGAAAACGGAAACGGCAGCCGTGCTGCAGCAGCTAGACCAGATGCCGGCAGATACCTACGCCATAGGGTTAGACGATGAGATAGAAGCAGCCGTCAGCCGCTTGCGGCAGCGTGCCGGCAAAATGCCGGCGCCCGCAGCCGCCGATGAAATCGAAGCCGCCGTGGCCCGCCGGCGACAGCAGGTCGCTGCGCCAGTGGCGCACGCGCCGGTAACGCACAGCAACGGCGACAGCGCGCTGGCCGTCCGTTTTTGCCCTCAGTGTGGTCAGGCAACCGATCCCGGGGATAAGTTTTGCGCCCATTGCGGCGCGGCGCTGGCCCGACCCGTTCAGGCCGCCTAATCTTTTCCCCATTCACCCCCATCGCCCTCTCCCATCATGATGCCCTTAAAACCCATTCGCTTGACCTCCAGTTTAATGTTGTTGGCTTTGCTGTGGGCGGCGCTGCTGCCGGCAGCGCCAGCAGCCCAGGCGCAAGATACGCCCCCCCTCACCGCAGATGTAGACACCGGCCTGCTGCTTTTTGCTGACCGCTGCGCCAACTGCCACGGGCCAACCGGCTCAGGGGATGGCGATATGGTCACCCGCCTGCCTGCGCCGCCGCGCCCGTTCAACGATGGCGACTACACCCGTCAGGCCGTGCCCGCCAGCATGTTCCTGGCTATTACCAACGGCAACCTGGACAAAGGTATGCCCCCCTTCGGTCCTAGCAGCAGCAACGCCGTGGCCGAAGCGGATCGGTGGAACCTGATTGCGGCTGTTTTTAGCCTGGGCACGTCACCCGACTCGGTAGCACGTGGTCAGCAGTTGTTTGCAGAGATCAGCCCCGACCTGGACGTGGCCTTCATGACAGACCCCGTCTTCTGGCGGGACAACAGTAATCAGGCTGCCTATGACCGGCTGCAAGCCATTCTGGCGGATGCGCCAGCAGACGACATATGGGCCATGGTGGATTATGGCCGGGCCACGTACCCGTTTAGCGGCGAAGCCGCCGCCGTGCGGTTGAACGGCGTCATCACCGGGCTGGTGGTCAACGGCACAACCGGGGATTTGCAGGGGGATATGCCGGCATTGCTGCGCGCCTTTGATCCCATAGACTTTAGCATCGGCATGGTTCTCACCAGCACTGTCAACACCGATGGCTCCTTCCAGTTTGATCTGACGCAAGTACCTTCCGACTGGATTTACATGGCCAGCGTGACTTACAACGAGATCAGCTTCAGCAGCGACATTGCCAGCCTGTCATCCTCGCAGACCAGCGCCGAACTCCCTATCACCATTTATGATTCCACCAGTGACGCCGCCGTTGTCTCCATTGACCGGCTGCACATCATTATGGATGTGACCGACAACGTGTTGGAAGTGAACGAACTGTACACGTTCAGCAATAGCTCCAGCCAGGTGTACGTAGGCGAGACAGGCAATATTTCGGGGGGCACTATTTTGATCCCGCTCCCTCCCCAGGCGCAATCACCCGTTTTCCAACGGGGTTTTGGTTCACTAGATTCCTTTGTAGACGCCAATGAACTGTTCCCCACAGATCAGGGCTGGCTGGATACGCTGCCGCTGCGCCCTGGCCCCAACAGCATGAACCTGCTGGTGCGTTATGTCCTGCCCTATGAAAGCGGTATGACGCTGGCGCATCCGGTGCCGTATGACACCGATGCGACCACGGTTATTTTATCCGACAACGGCGTTACGGTGACGGGCGACTGGCAAACCAGCGGCCCGCAGGATATGCAGGGTCAGAGCTTTATCCAATACACCGGTTCCAGCCTGAATGCCGGCAGCAACCTGACCATGACGTTAGCAGGTCAGCCTCGCCAGGCTGCCGCCAGCCCGGTCAGCTCTACCACGGGGATCATCATTGGCGGCGCAGCGCTCGTCGTCGTCGTGGGTGTGGCTGTCTTTGCCATCCAGCGGCAGCGCCAGGGAACCATGCAGGCAGCCGCGGCCACCCGCGAAGAGCTGCTGGCGGAACTGGCCGCGCTGGATGACGCCTACGCCAATGGCGAAGTGGATGCCGCTGCCTACCAACAAGAACGGCAGCAGCTCAAAGAGGAACTGCTGGCTATCTGGAACGGCACAGAAGCGTGAGACAGGGCAGCGCATGAGGCGGGGCAGCCATTACAAACGACTACCAACTAGCTGGCTTATCTGGCTGGGGCTGGCTTTTCTGAGCGGCTGCATGGCTCCGTCTGCGCCGCCATTGTCCCCCACAGCGCCAGCAGTGGTCGTCCTGCCCACGTCCCTCCCCACCACAACGGCCACTCCCCTGCCCTTGCCGGCCATACTCACGCCGCTGCCCTCCCCCACATCTGCACCAACAGCCACGCCAACTGCCGCCCTGCCCACGGCTACACCGCCGCCGCTGCCCTCGCCCACGGAGACAGTTTCCCCTACGCCTACTTCTGTTTTTGCCTGCCGCTCGTCCGCCGAACTGGCCGGCGTGCAGCCGCTATATGGCATTGCCCCAGGCCCCTGGCCTCGTCCGGCAGCGTGGTCAGAGATGGTTTTTGCCGGCACGGGCAGCGGCAACCTGATCCAACTCGGTTTTGACGTAGAAGGCAGCCCGGCCCATCTGGGCGAACTCCTGGACATCCTCGACCGCCATGGCGTTAAGACCACGATGTTCATCCTGGGCTCCTGGGCGGAAACGTACCCTGATTGGGTGCGGGAGATAGCCCGGCGCGGCCACGAAATGGCGAACCACACCTATTCGCACAGCAACATGGGCAACATGAGTCCAGAGGAAGTGGTGGCTGAACTGAACCGCACCGAAGAGATTGTGCTGGCGCTGACCGGACAGTCCACGAAACCGTGGCTGCGCCCCCCCTATGGCTCTCGTTCTGACGAGAGCGTGCGCGCCGCCTATGAAGCGGGGTGGACGACTGTCATCTGGTCGGGCAGCGCCGACGACTGGCGCGAAGACGCCACCGCCGACCGCATGTGCCAGACGATGCGCGAAGGTTCTTTCCCTGGTTCCATTTTGTACGCCCATACCTACCGCGCCGACATGTCTGAAACCATTGACCGCTACCTGGGAGAGATGCAGGCGCGCGGCTATACTTTCGCTCCCCTGTCCGTCCTCATGGCTGGCGATCCCACCGCCTGGCTGACAACTCCTTAATGCCCCGCAAAGATA
>CAZDSN010000180.1:0-3434 GCA_964507675.1 uncultured Ardenticatenaceae bacterium
GGACCAGCCAATACTTAACGGTGTTCCCCGTGGCAACGCTGAGCGCCAGGTTCGGATTGAGCGATACGTTGGTGCTGGCAGGCGGGCAAGCCTGTCCTACCCAGAACGACAAGGCCAGAGGCCCACCGCTGGCACGGCTGCCATCCGCATTCATGCCAGGGGCGGCATCGTTCCAGTTACCCGTGCCGCCCAAAGGACCTACGTAGGAGAAGGTATCCAGCACGGTCGCGCCGTTGCTAAAGTTGTCAATCTTGGCAATGTTGGCATAACCCATGGTGCCGATTTTGTCACCTGGAGGGGTGGGAGCGCCGTCGCAGACGTAGGTCTGGTTCGGCAGCGCACCGCCATTCACGTTGGTGAACTCAATCGTGACCGTGGCGCCAACGCGGGAGGCCCGCATGTGGGCGCTGTTGAACGCTTGGCTGAGGGCAAAGAACCCAAGGCCAAATGCGCCGCCATTGTTGCCTGTGTAGCAGGCAGCCCATTCAAAGCTACCGCTACCATTTTGCTGCTGCACCTTAAGGAACGGGTGCGGCGCCGCGGGATTGACGCCGTCCCCGTTGAGCACCAGACCTGTGTACTGCAGCGAAGTGCCTACAGCCTGAATGTCGCCTTCAGCCACATCGCCTGCCGTCACGCCACTGTAGGCCAGGTCTGCGGCTGTTGGGACGTACATAGTTGGCGCTGCCGATAAAGTGGCATCCACGGGCTTATCGGCGGCAAACACGGCGGTCAGAGCCATGAGCGCCAACACCAAAACGACGAGAGTAGAAACAAACACCTTTCTTTTCATTGTTCATTCTCCTGGGAAAGATAATGGGGGCTGAAAATAAGGAGACCGTTTACAAGAGGTTGGAGACGTCAACAAAATGGGGCTGTGACGATGATGGTGAGGCGAAGAATGGCTCAGGGGAAAACCCTTACGCTGACAGGGGCAGAAAGCGTTTTCACCTCAAGACCGATACATCAGTTTGAAATGCAAGGGCGTTTTGATGATTCTACAAACTACTGTAATGACTCACACCAACATCATAGACCGGCGCAGGTGCTTTGTCAATGGTTTGCGTTTGCGTGTTTGGAATCACAACCAAAACGCCGAACCCGTGTTCGAGTTCGGCGTTTTAGCCGTTGAGCCGTAGCCTCGGGTTGTATTGGTTTTTTCTGGTCATTCATCATGACTCATAGCGAGCGTGCTGCCGGCCGCTAATTCTGGGCCGGTGGGTTGGAATACGCACCGGCGCAAAAGGATGAGGCCGGGCGGGTTATAGTAGTAGTAGACGAACGCGCCAGAGGATGTGACGTAGGCTTCTGGATCTAGCTTGAGAGCCACCAGATTCGGATCGTCAACGCGCTGCGGCGGTGGCGGCGTGCCACCTCGTTCCACCGGTAGACCAAAGACCCAGATAGAGCCCTCGGTATTCCCATTGGTGAACAGGGAGAGAGAAATATAGGAAGCTCCCTGATAGACGAATGGTTCGGGCGAGGAGATGTTCACGTGTGTGCCCGCTTCGGGTGGGATTGTCAGCGTGGCAAAGGTAACAGCCGTGCCTTCCAGCATCTGGTAAATGCGAATTTGTCTCGGATAAGGGTCGCCGCCCATTTTGACCGGGGCCATGTAAAGGAGTTCCCCACCGGCTTCTGGTGCGTTCCAGGCATAAGCGCCCAACTTATCGCCGCCATCGCTGGTCAGCACCGTTTCTGAGTGTGTCGCCGTATCGTACTGCACGAGCTGGATCGCAGAGCCTTCATGTCTGCTATACAAGATGGCGTCGTCGCTAATCCACGTCGGCAAAGATACCTCGAGTTCTACATCGGGGAGATGAAATTCCTGTGTCGGGTTGCTCAAATCAAGCCAGTAGACTTCCCAGGGCGTTATTGGTGAGGTCCGCCGCCGGTACAGGATTTTCCCTGGGCCTCCCACGCTGTTGGAGCCGTTGCAGTGGCTTCTGATGACGTAGTCTGTGCCAGGGATAACGGGCGTAGACTGTCCTGTGGCTGCCGACCACAGATACATGCGCTCAATGTACTTGCCCTCTTGACGGGTATAAATCACGGTGGCAACGCCGTTGTGGCGCATCCACTCCGGGCCATTGTCTTGCAGTTCATTGATGGGCGATAGTTGGTTGGCCAGCCAGAAATCCTTGCCGGTCTCTGTAACCAACGTGCCATCTTCTGGATCGAGCCATCCCACCCAGGCATTGGCGCTGAGCCAGGCGTCTCGGAAGGTGAGCATATTGGTTCCGCTGTCAAACTCCGGGTCCGCGTATTTGACGGACTGGGAGCCAACAGCAATATCGTCATAAGCATAAGCAGCGGTTGGTTGTGTCAGGAACACAGCCGCCGTCACGATTAAACTATGGATGATGAGCTTTACGTAGCGGTTCATTTTTGCCTCCTCTTCACGTTTACGCCAGGACAATCTGGCGAAAATTATTCGATAGTTCCGCAGTGATTAACTCTCACTGCCTTCTACCTTCTACTTTTATGGTAAACGTAACGGGAGGAGATATCGGTTACCGCTGGCGTCGTTTTCGTGTCGGAAGTGTGTTACGGTGTAACAGTTACGATGCAACAGTTACGATGCAACAGTTACAATCACAACCAAAACGCCGAACCCGCATTCGAGTTCGGCGTTTTAGCCGTCGCGCCGCAGCCTTGAGCTGTGTTGGTTATATTGGGTTATTGATCATGCCTCGTGGCGAGAACGCCGCTGGTCGCTAATTTTAGGCTGGTGGTTGGAATGCGCACCGGCGCAAAGTGACAAGGCCGGACGAGTTGTAGTAGTAATAGACGAACGCGCCAGAGGACGTGACGTAGGCTTCTGGATCTAGCTTGAGAGCCCCCAGATTCGGATCGTCAACACGCTGCGGCGGCGGGGGCGTGCTGCCAGCTTCAGTAGCGATTCATTTTTGCCTCCTCTCTATGTTTATGCCAGGACAATCTGGCGGAAATCCTTTGATAGTTTAGCAGTGGCTCAATCTTTCTGCTTTACCTGGTGAACGTTACAGGAGCCAGATCTGTCCCGTTTTCGTGTCGAAAATATGCTATAATGGTTAAAATGGCACCGGTTCCGGGCACAGGGGCATGACATATGGAGCACAGACCAGATTTTGCCGATGTTCTTAATCGCTATATGGCCCGTGATGGGCGCAATCCCAGCCAGCTTTCGCAACAGATAGGCGATCAATTTGGTCTGTATCACAAAATTCCTCGCGAAACCCTGTACCGCTGGGCCAGTGGTTATGTCAAGCATCCCCACAGTTGGCAGGATGTAGCCCGCCTGGCTGTTATTTTACGGTTAACGCGGGATGAAACAGATGCACTGCTGCGGGCCGCTGAACATGGTTCGCTGGATATGCTGCGCCAACAAGCGCCGACGGATGCCGAGAAGCAGTTGCTGGGATATTGGGTAAATGGCGGCACTGCACCTGTGC
>CAZDSN010000180.1:3534-7441 GCA_964507675.1 uncultured Ardenticatenaceae bacterium
TGTGCCGCCAGTGGCTACGCCGCTGGCGCAGGCGATGTTGGCGGATATGCCGGCATTCTCCATCCCCACCCCCGGCCCCCTCCCGCCAGGTTCCCGCCTGGTTCTGCCACCTAACCCACTTTTCGTGGGGCGCGTCGCCGCGCTGCGCACCCTGGCGCAAGCGCTGAAAAACAACCAGACTGTGGCCCTCACCGGCCTGGGGGGGGTAGGCAAGACCCAACTGGCTGTCGAATTTGCCCACCGCTATGGCCGTTACTTTCCTGGCGGCGTGTTCTGGCTCTCATTCGCGGATGCCGAAGCGGTGTCCGCCCAAATTGCCGTTTGCGGCGGCCTGCATGGTTTGGGTCTGACGCCCGATTTTGACGATCTGCCTATGAACAGACAGGTGGAATTGGTGCAGCGGGCATGGCGCGATCCGTTGCCCCGCTTACTCGTTTTTGATAACTGCGAGGAGGAGAGTCTGCTGACCCGGTGGCGGCCGGCATATGGGGGGTGTCGCATTTTGATCACCAGCCGCCGCGCCCGCTGGGACCTGGCGTTGGGCGTGACTCCGCTGCCGCTGGAAGTGCTGGCCCGCCAGGAAAGCGTCAGTTTGCTGCGCCGGTTCTGTGAAAACATCCCCCAGGCAGACGCCGCGGAAATCGCCGCTGAATTGGGCGACCTGCCATTGGCGCTGCACCTTGCCGGCAATTTCCTCTACAACTATCAATCGGATGTGACTCCCCTGGTCTACCTGGCCCAACTACGCGCCTTACGTGAACACTTTCTGGAACATCCTTCCTTGCAAGGATGGGGCGTCGGCTACTCCCCCACCGGGCACGAGACACACGTGGCCCTCACCCTCTCCTTTAGCGCCAACCGGCTGAATCCGGACGATGAAACAGATGCCTTGGCGCAGGCCTTGCTGGCGCGGGCCGCCTGTTTTGCCCCCAATGAACCTATTCCCAATCATCTCTTGCGTGCTGCCCTGCCCGCCGCCTGGTTCAAAAACGCATCGCCCGCGGCCCCTTTGCCTGTTGCCGATGCCCTGTCTCGCCTGTTTACATTGGGGTTAATCCAGGAGAGCAACGATAGAGCCTTTGTCCGCCTGCATCACTTGCTGGCGGCATTCGTCAACACACTTGGCGCTGACGCCGCAGCGCAAAGCGATGTGGAAACGGCTGTCCTGGCCGAAGCGCAGCGTCTCAACAAAAGACGTAATCCGGGGCCGCTGCGTGTCTGGGATATCCATCTGTACCATCTGACGGCCACGGCCCAGGCGCGCCAGGATGCGCAGGCGGCTGCCTTGAGCCACACATTAGGGGAGTACTTGCAGTTAAGTGGGAAATATGCGGAAGCGCAGCCTTATTTTGCGTGCGCGCTGGACATTCGCTGCCGGGTTTTGGGCGCAGCCCATCCGGATACAGCCAGTACGCTGCACTGCCTGGGCGCCATGCTTTGCGAAATGAAGCATTTGCCAGAAGCGCAGCCTTATCTGCAGCAGGCGCTGGCGGCGCGTGAGCAGGCATTGGGCCCCGATCATCTGGATGTAGCGGAGACCTTAAGCGTTCTCGGCGTGGGACTGCTGGCTGCCGGCAAACTGCCAGAAGCGCAGCCCTACCTGGAACGAGCCCTGGCTATCCACCGGCAACAGTTGGGCCCAGACCATACCCAAACCGCTGTGAGTCTCACGCATTTGGGCGCGTTGTATCAGGCCAGAGGTAATTTTACGGCCGCGCGGTCTTACTATCAGCAGGCGCAAGCTGCCCGTGAACGATTGTTTGATACAGACTTTCCGCGTACCGCTACCAGCCTGATTAATTTGGGGATTTTGTTTAAGGATATGGGTAATCTGGCCGATGCCGCCCCTTTGCTGGAGCAGGCGTTGACCATCTTTGAGTTAAAACTCGGTTTTGCCCATCCTTACACAGCCGTTATCTTACGCCATTTGGGGCTGTTATCGCAGGCAGCAGGGGATAAACAAAAGGCCAGGGCTTATCTGGAGCGAGCGTTGGCCGTCCGCGAACTGACCTTGGGGTCGGAGCACCCGGAGACAACGGAACTTCGCATTGAGTTGGCGGCATTGTCCTGACGCAGGCAGAGCGCTGTACCAAAACAACTTTGGCAGAACACTATAACGTTTCTTCGCCTCAGCGGACAATGGTTGGCAAGTAAAAGCTAAACAGCGGCCCAAAATACTCATATGCGCCAATGTCACAGACGAAAATACCATCCTGGTCACCGTCCACTGGCTGCAAAAAACCACGCTGATCATGCATTAGCGCCCCTATCTGACCTCCCAGGCGCACAGGTAGCCATCCCAAGAGGATGAAAGCAAGGTGTGGCCATCTGGGCTGAACAGAACGCTCGTGACGACGTTGCTGTGTTCGTCAAAGAGGGCGATTTCCTCCCCTGTTTGCCAGTTCCACAGCCGCACCGGGTTGTCAGCAGCAGGTCCTTCCCGGTTTCCTGACCCGGAAGCCGCATACTGTCCATCTGGACTAAAGGCGACGCTGTTGACATCCGATGATTGCTCACCCAACTGCCGTATTTCGGCGCCCGTTTCCATGTCCCATAGGAGAATGCGTCTTTCTCCGTCCGCCTGACGCTGTGACGATGCCGAAAGCAAGAAGCGCCCGTCTGGGCTGACAGCCAGGGCATCTATCCAACCGGCATGTCCATTTCCCTCAGGGGGGAAACGCCGCACGATTTCGTTTGATTCCCAGGCCCACATGAAAATGTCCCCGTGCTGGTCGCCAAAAATGATGTACTGGCTGTCTGGGCTGAACGTTATGGTTTCTATCCGTCTATTATGCGCCAGACGCTGGCGAGTCTGTCCTAACTGCTCAGGGGACAAATCCCACAGGATGAGTGTGCCATCGGTGAAAGACGCTGCCGCCATCCGGCCATCCGGGCTGATGGCCAGGCGCGTAATGAAGCCTGAAGGGTCGCCTCCGTCTGCTTCCAGGCGGGCAATCACGCTTCCATCAGCAACAGACCACAGCGTTGGCCTCTTTTCCGAAAAAGCGGCAGACAGTACCGCCTTGCCACGAGGGGTGATGGCTACGGTGTGGACGCGATCGGTGTGACCAGTAAAGCGCATGATCTCGGTCCCGGCGACCAGGTCCCAAACGACGATGGCGTTGACCGTTGTCGAAGGAATACGCATGCTGGGGACGCCGGAACCCGTCACCGCATATTTGCCGTCTGCCGTGATGGCCAGGCTCCAGATGCCGCCGATAGGTAGTTTCAGACAGTCCGCCGTTCTTTCGGGTTCAAGGCGTAACGTGTAACCGCCGCCCGTCTGGTCGCGGTAGCTGCGAACTTCGATCGTGTAAACGCCGGCTGCCGGCAACAGCAGACCTTCCAATAAAGAGTCACTGACTGCGCCGTTGAGGATGTCGTCGTTTTCTGCCAGAATGCGTCCATCGGGCGCATAGACCAACACGCGGGTGTCGAGTAAATTCGCGCCAGACTGTTCCGCCTGTGGGGAAACGCTTTTGATGGGATAATCCGCGCTGACGCTGAGGTTTAGTCGTTCGTTGGTGGCCGCAGTGTACGTCCAACGCTGGCTACCGCCGGGCGCAATTTCGCCGCGATTGTCCTGATTGAGTTCGGCTGTGCCGGCATATTCCGGCGTCGCCGTCGGTGTTGCCGTCGCCACCGCCGGCAGTTCGGCAGCCACGCTGGTGGGTGCAAACGTGAATGCTGCGGGCGCTGGCGGCGTTACCATCATGATAGGCGAAATAGAGGGTGCCGGTTGATTTTCCTCACAGCCGGGTTCAACGCGATATTTTTCTCGTTCCATACAGGTTAGCCCGGCCACATAACGATGGGTGTAAACCCAACCCAGCAAATCGACCTGGGTGTAATCCAACCGCCACACAATCAGACCTTCGCCCCAGGCGCTGGATACAGCCAGACGCCC
>CAZDSN010000181.1:0-7401 GCA_964507675.1 uncultured Ardenticatenaceae bacterium
ATCAATTTGCCCGTCTTGCGTGCTCCTGTCCACCATATCCAGCCTTTTCAAGCGCTGTACCAGCCGCTGCGCCAGCCCATTGAGCAGCCACACCGCCGCGTAAGCAACAAGGAGGATGAAGAGTATACGGAGGGTGTGGGCGACAAGTAATTGGACCAGCGCCGGCAAGTTCAGGTCAGGGAAAGGCATGAATCTGGCTCACCTACTCCTGGCGGCGGTAATCATAAAAACCATGGCGTGTTTTGCGCCCCAGGCGGTTGCTTTCCACCATGCGGCGCTGCAGTGGGTGGGGACGATACTTAGGGTCCTGGAAATAAGCGTCGTAGACAGATTGGGTAACGGCCAGATTGACATCGCAGCCAATCAGGTCAATGAGTTCAAAAGGCCCCATGCGGAAGCCGAGGGAGCGGGCCAACCTGTCAATAGTGGGCACATCGGCGGCCTGCTCGCCAAGGAGGCGAAACGCTTCACCATAAAAGGGACGGGCCACGCGGTTAACAATAAAAGCAGGAGTGTCCAGGCAGGCTACAGGCGTTTTACCCAGGTCGCGCACAAACTGCATACAGGTATCCAGGGTATCCTGGCTGGTAAAATCCCCCCGAATAACTTCGACTAACTTCATGAGGTGGGCAGGATTGAAAAAATGCAGACCGAGAAACCGGTCAGGCCGCTTTGTGGCCGCGGCCAAAGCGTTTATGCTCAGACTGGACGTATTACTGGCCAGAATCGTATGGTCGCCGGCAGCGGCATCCAGGCGGCCAAAAATGTCCCGCTTCAGGGCCATATCTTCAGGCGCAGCCTCAATGATCAAGTCACTTTGGGCGGCAAAATCGGTACGGCTGGTACAGCTCAAAGCTTCTTTAGCGTGTGTGGCATCCGCCGCCAACGTTTTGCCGCGCAGCACGCCCTGATCAAGCGAATCAAAGATGCGCGCCTGCGCCTGCGCCAGCAGTTCGTCAGAAATATCGAACAGAAACACGCGATGACCTGCCAGCGCCACAGCCTGGGCGATCCCCTGCCCCATCGTCCCGGCGCCAACTACCGCCACTGTTTTAACCATCATCCAATCTACCCCCAAACGGAGAGGCGCTTTTTATTCGCCCCGATATTGCGCCGGACGCTTCTCGACAAAAGCGATAATACCTTCGTGGCTGTCGTGGCTGCGAGCGGCAATGTCCTGCAGTTGGGCCTCATATTCCATTGATTCCGCCAGGCTTTTGCCCCAGGAGGCCCACATGGCGCGCTTGGTCAGGCCAAACGCCAGGGTGGGGCCAGCCGCCAGCCGCGCCGCCCAGGCAGCCGTGATCTCGGCCAGTTGGTCCGCAGGCACCACCTCGTTCACCAGCCCCCAGGCCAGGGCCGTGGCCGCATCCACTTTATCCGCCGTAATGGCCATCTGGTAAGCACGGGGATAGCCAATGAGGCGGGGCAGCATCCAGGTAGAGCCGCTGTCGGGAACCAGGCCGACTTTGCTGAACGCCTGGATGAAACTGGCTTTATCAGAGGCCAGGCGCAGGTCAGCAGCCAGGGCCACGCTGCAGCCCGCGCCCGCTGCGACGCCGTTAATTGCACCAATGATGGGTTTCTCCAGGGTCACCATGCGGTTAATCAGTTGATTGTAGCCGTGGCGGAGATGCTCGCCGATGGAGATGTTGGGACCGCGCTGCAACACGTCTTTCAAGTCCTGCCCGGCGGAAAAACCGCGCCCGCTGCCGGTGATAACCACGCAGCGCACTTCTTTGTTGCGTCCGACCTGTTTGAAGGCGTCGGTCGTCTCGGAAATCATCTGGTCATTGAAGGCATTTAAGGATTCAGGCCGGTTAAGGGTGATGGTAGCGACGCCATCGTGAACGTCGAACAGGATCGTTTCGTAGCTCATGCGTTTACCTCAGACATTTTGGTGTATGGGTCATAGACGATAATACGCCAGGTCCCTATGAGACCCCTACACGATTAAACCATGATATCTATCACGCCAACTGAGCCATCATGGCGCGGGCGTCCCAATATCCTTCCAGGCGGCTGATCAGGCCGGATTCATCGAGGGTGAAGACGTTGATGCCGGCAAACATAGCCCCTTTCCCTGATTTCGCCGCCGCCTCTACCTGCCAGGTGACAGCCACTCGATCCCCACTGGCATATGCCAGATCATACGTCATGGTGAAGGTCGCCCAGGTGCGTTCCATGCCATTGAAAAACTTATCCAGACCAGATGAGCCTTCCAGGGGACGTCCTCCATAAGGATCAAGTACGACAGCATCTGCCGTAAAAGCAGCGTGATAAGCCGCCCGATCCAGGCTGTTCAATGCCTGGCGATATTGCTCAATGGCTGAAGGTATCGTCGTCATCACCATCTTCCTCCTCGTACTCGTCTTGTTCGACGCCTTCCAGAATGGGCTGCTGCACCCAAAGCATTAACACCGTGCCTTCGGCCACCTGACGCAGCCGCATGGCAATTACGTCAATCTGCTGCCGCATCCGAATTTCATCAGGAAAATCCAACTTCACAGAGCGGCCTTCGCGCCAGGCTTGCCGGCAGCGGTCCAAAATGCCATGGCCGTTTGCCGTGCGCAGTTCGCAAAACGCCACCTGTTGCGCCAGGGGTCCTTCTTCAATAGATTGCGACCACAACTGTGGCGTTGCTTGAAATTCAGGGGTTGGCCCCTCCAAAACAGTGATCAATTCTGGTTCTATCACGATCTACACCTTTTGGGTTCGTCCGCGGTCGTTAGAAATGCCTGATGGACGAATGTGAATTGGGAATACCCTATAGTGACAATCAATAATACTACTTGCTTCATAAGTGACTGTCAAAGTGAGTATCCAGGCAGCAGCCATTCTCATTTCAAATTGGTTCCCCTCTTGCCGCTGATTGAAAACAGCGACTACGAAGAGAAAACCTGTTGCATACAGGTTACGACCTGATCTCGGGCCGGGCCTACGGAAACCATGGGGATGGGCACACCTACCTGTTCCGCCACAAACTGCACATATTGGCGGGCATTCAGGGGTAAATCTGTCCACGCGCGCGCCCCGGTAATGTCCTCATCCCAACCAGGCAGCATCTCATACACGGGTTGGCACTGCGCCAGCTCAGTCAAATCGGCGGGGAAATGGGCCGTAGGCTGCCCATCTCGGGCATAGGCCACACAGACTGGAATCTCACTCAGGCCGCTGAGGATGTCCAGTTTGGTCAAGGCCAGTTGGGTCAGACCGTTAATGCGGGCGGCATAACGCAAGATAACCAGGTCTAGCCAACCTACACGGCGGGGGCGGCCCGTAGTTGTGCCATATTCGTCCCAGGGATTGACGCCTGTGCCGCGCAATCGCAACGCAGCGTCTCCGCTAATCTCCGCCGGAAACGGGCCGCTGCCGACGCGACTGGTGAATGCCTTGGCTACGCCTATGATTTGGTCCACCTGACGCGGCCCAAGCCCCAGACCGGTTAACGCGCCACTGGCGGTGGCGGAGGAACTGGTGACAAAGGGGTAAGTGCCATGGTCCAGATCAAGCAAAGTGCCCTGCGCGCCTTCGGCCAATACGGTTTTGCCCTCGGCCAGAACCTGGCTCAAGTACAACGAGCCATCGGTCAAATACGGGGCCAGGCGGCTGGCATATTGAGCATAGGCGATGGCCGTTTCTTTTGCCGGCAGCGGCGGCTGCCCCAACACCTCTGTCAAGATGCGATTTTTGCTTTCCACATGGGCGGCGACGGCGTCTGCCAGTCCCTCTGCGTCGGCTAACAGACCCGCTCGCAGACCGGATCGCTGCGCCTTGTCCGTGTAAGCCGGGCCAATGCCGCGCTGCGTGGTGCCAATGGCCTCCAGCCCGCGCATGGCCTCGTATCCTTTATCCAGAGCAATGTGGGCAGGTGTGATGAGATGCGCCTTGCGACAAATCTTCAACCGCCGCGGACTGACGTCTACGCCGCGGGCGGCCAGCCCATCCAACTCACGCAACAGCACGGCAGGGTTAATGACGACGCCATTGCCAATCAGACAAACGACATCCTCATGCACAATACCTGAAGGCGTCAGGTGCAGCTTAAACACCTCGGCCCCAATCGTCACCGTATGGCCGGCATTGTCGCCGCCGCTGTAACGAGCCACCACGTCTGCCTGGGCAGCCAGCAAATCGGTGATACGCCCCTTTCCCTCGTCTCCCCACTGGGAACCCACAACAATGTTAACAGGCATGTCAATCACCTCCTACGAATCTCATGCAGCGGCGCAGGAACGCCAACAATCATTCGTAAGAATTCAGGCAACTTGCGCGGCGGCTAATAATGGACGTTCACCAGCGTCCCCACTGTAGTGAAGTTAAAAAGCCACTGGGCATCGCCGGTAGCCAGGTTAACGCAGCCGTGGCTCATAGGTGTGCCAAAATTATTGTGCCAATACGTGCCGTGCAAGGCGTAATCTTCATAAAAGTACATCACGTAGGGTACATTCGGCAGGTAGTAATCATACCCCAACAGGTAGCCGTTCATATCTTGCGCCTCATAGCGCAGATAAATGCGAAACTGCCCGGTCACTGTGGGATAAGCCCACGTACCCGAAGAAATGAGTGTGGAAAAAACGGCTTCTGTGCCGCGATAGGCAACCAATGTTTGTGTGGTCAGGTTCACGTCCACCCATGGCTCACCGTAACCAATGGGAATGCCGGCAACCGACGTCACGGGCACGGGTGTGGGCGGCACAGGCGTAGCCGTAGGTACAGGCGTGGGCAATGGCGTTGGACTGGGTGACGGCGTCGGGCTGGGCGTTGGGGTTGGCGTCCAGGTGGGGCGGGTGGAAGCGGCAGCAACGGCCCGCTTTGAAGGCAAGCGGTTGCCGGGGGTAGCCGTTGCGGGCGATGCGGCGGCAACCGGCTGGTCTGCATCAGACACGTCGCTTCCGGCTGTAGTTGGCTGCGGGTTTGCCGTCGCGGCGACTGACGTGGCCCCGGCTTCTGCCGGCACGGCGGTTGCCGGAGCATCTACGGTCACGCCCACCTCACCACTAACAGTGGCGGGCGTGTCTGCGGCAGCAGCGGCCAAAGGCACGTCGGGCAGCAACCACTGTCGCGCTACACGGCTGGCGCCGATCCCCAGCAAGCAGAGCAACAGAACAACGGCAGCCAGCAGCCACCAGCGGCGCTGGCTGGCTACTGGGGAAGAAGATGCTACCGGCATAGCAGACAGTGGCGTCGCCACAGGCGCAGACACGGCTGCGGGCGCAGACACAGCTGCGGGCGCAGACACAGCTGCGGGTACTGCAGCCACAGCAGGTACAGACACAGCAACCGAAGCAGTCGAGACAGACGCAGCCGCGGGCGTGGACACAACCGCAGGCGCGTTGCCTTTCTCCTGTGCCAATCTCTGTTCGGCCCATTGACGAGCCTGTTGAATTGTGGCATTCTGGGGATTAAGGGCGGCAGCTCGATCTAGACAGGCCAGACTGGTCTGAGCAGAGGGTGTCACCCCGGCCAGCCATAACCAGGGGCGATAATCATTGGGCGACAGGCGAACTGCCTGTTCCAGCAAATGGCGCGCCTCCTGAATATTGCCGGCCTTCATGGCGACCTGCGCCTGTCGCAGCAGCGTCTGGTCGCCGCTCATGAGCCGTTCTCCCGTAAAAAGCACAAAACCCCATTTGTGACGCCCGTGATAGGTTGGTCAACGTTTGTCGTCAGCAGTTGGCGATCCAGGTTCATAAAGCCTACTTCGATAATGATGGCCTGCGTCCCTACGGCAATCTCGCGGAAAGCATGATAATTTGTCATGTGAGGGGTGATGGTGTTGAGGTGGTAGGGCAATCCAGTGGCTTCTTGATAGGCGTGTTCAACACAAATGGAAAGCTGGCTGGAGTCAGCATAACTCGAGCCGGCAATCTTGAAACCAGTGGCCTGGTCGTTGAAGTAGTCGCAAGAATCGGCATGAATGGAAATGAGGGCCGTACCGTCATAGCCTGACAGGCGAGGATCAAATTCGAGCATAACGTCAGTATGAATGCCGGCATCCCGCAACTGCTGCGCCACTCCTTGCGCAATCGTCAAGTTAATCTGCGCCTCTGTCATACCATCCGGACACACCGCGCCAGAGTCATTCCCTGTATGCCCGGCAATCAAGCCAATGTGGATAGGCGCCTGGCTCTGGGCTACTCGTTGTGTCACCGGGCGCGCGGCGACGATCTTGCGTAGCGGCGCCGATAATGACAGCGGCTGGCTAACCAGCGCCGCCACAGTTTCCGCATCGCCCGGCGTGGGATTAAAACGCAAATACACAGCCAACATAGCCGCCATGGCCAACACCAGGAAAACCAAAATAGATAAATTCGTGCTAACTATGCGCAACCAGGCTGGTCGCTGTCGCGTGTGGGAATGGTTTCCATAACGTGTTGGGGCCATGCGTACTATTTTACAATAAATCATCAATAACTGAAACAGGTTGCCACCCCCATCTTTTCCGCGTACAATGAATTCCAGGCTGCTTCACAAAAAATATGCAAATGGCGCAGCCGGAAAAGCAGCAAGGAACACACCTATGTCCCTCATCAACGTTGAAAAAATCGAGGTCAGCGACCCCCAAAAGCCACGCCGCCGTCCAGAATGGATTCGCGTGCGCGTGCCTGGCGGCGAGACTTTTGACAATCTCAAGCACCTCATGCGCAGCAAACAGCTTCACACAGTGTGTGAAGAAGCACACTGCCCCAATATTGGCGAATGTTGGGGCGCAGGTACGGCCACATTCCTCATTATGGGGGATATTTGCACCCGTAGCTGCGGTTTCTGCGACATCAAAACGGGTCGCCCGCTGCCCCTCGACTGGCATGAGCCAGAGCGTGTGGCGCAAGCCGTTAAGGCGATGAATTTGCGACACGTGGTTATCACTTCCGTCAATCGAGATGAACGAGAGGATGGCGGCGCACCCATTTTTGCCCTGGTTATCCAGCGCATTCGGGAACTACAGCCGGGCTGCACTATTGAAGTGCTTATCCCTGATTTCAAGGGCAGTCCCTTCGCCCTGAAAATTGTCATGGACGCTCGCCCAGAAATCCTGAACCATAACGTAGAGACCGTGCCACGGTTGTTTAAGAAAGTACAACCCCAAGACCAATACGAGTGGGCGCTGGCCACATTAACCAATGCCAAACGCATGGAGCCAGATGTCTTAACCAAGACCGGCATCATGGTAGGGCTAGGAGAGTCAATAGACGAAGTCATCTCCGTCATGAGCGACCTGGTAGCGTGTGGGGTAGACATTCTGACTATTGGTCAATACTTACAGCCCAGCAAGAAACATTTGCCAATTGATCGCTATTATCGCCCAGAGGAGTTTGAACTGCTGCGGCAAACGGGTTACGACCTGGGTTTCAGGTGGGTTGAGAGCGGCGCGCTGGTGCGCAGCAGCTACCATGCGGA